>NZ_JBSGBG010000005.1:0-241664 GCF_053601135.1 Actinosynnema sp. NPDC004786
ACTCCCACTTCCTTCTTCTCCCCTCTCCCCCCCCCCCCCCCCCCCCGGTGCGGCTGCGGGGGGGGGGGGGGGGGCCCCCCCCGCCGGCCCCCCCCCCCCCCCCCCCCGGGGGTGGGGGATCAGTGGCCGACGACGACGATCTGGGCGTTGCCGTCGTCGTCCGCGGAGAGCGAGACCTGGCTGCCCTTGGCGAGGGTGGTGCCGATGCCGGCCACCGGGCGGAACCCGGTCCAGCTCGTGTCGGCGTTGCGGACGCGGTGGTAGATGCCGTCGTCGCCGCCGACGATCAGCAGCTGGGCGCTGCCGTCCGGGTGGGCGTCGATGGCGACGTCCTTGCCCGCGGCCGGGGTGGTGGTGTCCATGCCGTTGACGGGCTGGAACCCGGTCCAGGTCGTGTCGGCGTTGCGGATCTGGTGGTAGACCTTGTCGTCCCAGCCGACGATGACGACCTGCGCGCGGCCGTCGGCCATGCCGGTGACGGCGACCCGCTTGGCCTTGGCCGGGGTGGTGGTGCCGTTCCCGGCGAGCGCCCGGAACGGGGTCCAGTCGACGCCGGTGCGCACGCGGTGGTAGGCGACGTCGTCCGCGCCGACGATCACGAGGTGGGCGCTGCCGTCGGGCAGGGTGTCGATGGCGACGTCCTTGCCGGCCGCGGGGAGGGTGGTGTCCATGCCGTTGACCGGCTGGAACCCGGTCCAGTTGCCGTCGGGGGTGCGGGTCTGGTGGTAGACCTTGTCGTCCCAGCCGATGATCACGACCTGGGCGCTGCCGTCGGGCCCGGCGGTGACGGCGACCCGCTTGCCCTTGGCGGGGGTGGTAGTGCCGTTGCCCGACAAGGGCTGGAAGCCGGTCCAGGTGGTGTCGGCGTTGCGGACCTGGTGGTAGACGACGTCGTCCGCGCCGATGATGACGGTGTGGGCGCTGCCGTCCGGGGCGGTGGCGACGGCCACGTCCTTGGCGTCGGCCGGCGCGTCGGTGTCGTACCCGGACATGGGCTGGAAGCCGGTCCAGGTCGTGTCGGCGTTGCGGATCTGGTGGTACATCGGGTCGGCCGCGTCGGTGGGCGGTGCGGCTTCGACCAGGTGGTCGTAGCGGATGGGGACGTACTGGGCGGCCTGGGCGGCGGTCCAGGTCCGCTCGACCGTGCGGGAGCCGTCGGGGCCGGCCTGTTCGCGCACCACCGGCATGGTCTTCGCGGCGTCGGCCCAGCGCACGAACAGCGCGACGTGCGAGTCCCAGTCGTTGAGCGCGTCGCCCGGCTGGAGGTCGGCGCGGGGGATCTCGTGGGAGACGTTCTCCAGGATGAAGGTGGTGTAGCTGTACCGGACGCCCCACGCCATGGACACGAAGCCGGAGCAGTCGGCGCGGTACTCGCCGTGGACGTTGCGGTAGCAGTTGTTCTGGCTGTACGGGACGCCTTCGTTGATCCAGGTCTGGGACCGGGCGAGGATCTCGGCGCGGGTGGTGCGGAGGTGGTTGGGTCTGATCTCGCAGGTCAACTGGATCGAGATGTCGTCCTGCGCGAGGGCCGGGCCGGCGGGGGCGAGCAGGGTGCCGCCGGTGACGGCGGCGGCGAGGAGGATCCCGCGCAGGGTCGGGCCGGTGCGGTGCGACATGGTGCGTTCCCTTCCGGGGGTCATCGGGTCAGGCGCGGGTGGCGCCTGGCGTCGAGGTGGGTGTGGTGCGGGACGAGCCCGTGGGTGGCGCCGGCGCCGGGGAGCTGTGCGAAGACCCAGCAGGCGGTGCGGTCGGCGTCGGCCCATTCGTGGAACAGCGCCACGTGGGCGCCGGTGTCGACGAGGAGGTCGCCGGCCAGGAGGTCGGTGACGGTGATCGGGAGGCTGATCGTGGTGAGGCCCGTGAGGTCGAGCCCGCCGCGGTGGTCGGGCGGGATGCCGGGCAGTCCCCAGGCCATGCAGGCGTAGCCGGTGTCGTCGGCCCGGTAGATGCCGTGCTCGTTCTGGTGGAACCGGGTGGTGCTGAACGGCACGGGCGGGCACAGCCAGCTCTCCGCACGGGTGACGATCTCGCCCCGGGTGGTTCGCGGTGTGGCGTCCGGGCGTGGTGTCCGTGCGGTGGACATCGTGTTCACCTCGCTTCCGGTGTCGGTTTCGGTGACAACCGGAAGCTTGGTGATCAGACCTGCACATCTGCTCCAAGCGGTGTGCAGGTGCGGCCGGCGGACCTGGAAGTTTCCTCTAGGTGTGCTGTTGTGCCAGGTCGCGGACGGTGTCGCGCCACCGCTGAGGTGTGGTGGCGGCGAGTTCCCGCTCCTCCCGCGCCCCGGTGCCGTGCAGCAGGTCGCGTGCGGCGGCCCAGTGCTCGTCCTGTCGGGCGGGGTCGGCGGCGGCCAGGTCGCGCAGGGTGCGGGCGCGCCAGACCGGCAGGTCGAGTTCGGTCCACAGGTCCAGCGCGGTGGTCAGGTGCTCGCGGGCGGTGTCGAGGTCGCCGCGGGCGAGGTGGAGTTCGCCGAGGGTGCGGGTGACGAGGGCGACGCCGAACCGGTCGCGGCCGCGTTCGCACACCGTGAGGCAGTCGGCGAGGGTGGCGGCGAGGTCGGTGGTCTCGGGCAGGCGCAGGCGGGCCTTGGCCCACGCCTGTCGGGCGTAGGTCGCGCCCAGTTCGTCGCCGAGGGCCAGGAGCGCGCCGGCGGCGCGGTCGCCGGCCTCGGCGGCCTCCCGGTACCGGCCGAGGGCGCGGTGGCACAGGCTCAGGCCGCGCACGGCGAGGGCTTCGCCGCGCGGGTCGTCGGCGGCGGCGTACCGGCGGGCGGCGGTGCGGAACCGGTCCGCGGCGTCGGCGAGGTCGCCGTGGTCGCGCAGCAGGGAGCCCAGGCCGTAGTCGGCGGCGGCCACGACGCTGTCGTGGCCGAGGCGCGCGCCGAGTTCGGCGGCGGTGGTGAGGGTGTCGCGGGCGAGGTCGACGTGGCCGAGTTCGCGGTGCACGGTGCCGATGCCGACCAGGCACACGGCGCGGGCGGTGTCGTCGTCGAGGACGTCGGCGTGCCGCAGGGCCTGGTCGAAGTGGGTCAGGGCGGTGGCGAAGTCGTCCTTCTCGTAGTGCAGTTGGCCGAGGCCGACGAGCACGACGGCCTCGGCGTGGCGGTCGTCGCCCTCGCGGGCGAGTTCCAGGGCGATCTCGTGGGTGCGTCGCCAGCCGTCGAATTCGTTGCGGATGGCGAAGGCGGAGGACAGCAGGGAGGACACGAGCAGGGTGTGGGCGCGGTCGACGCCGAGCCGGTGGGCCTGTTCGACGGCGCGGACGACGGCTCCGGTCTCGGCCCGGAGCCAGCCCAGGGGGTCCTCCTCGACCTCGGCGACCAGGTCGGGGTGGGGTTCGGCGTGGTCCGCGGGGAGGGCGACGGGCAGGCCGAGGGTGACTCGCGGCAGGCGGCGCACGCCCGTGTCGACGAGGGCGGCCCAGGTGGCGAGGGTGCGGGCGACGGCGGCGGTGACGGTGTCCGGGTGTTCGTGCCGGGCGGCCTGTTCGGCTCCGAAGAGCTGGACGAGGTCGTGGAAGCGGTAGCGGACGCGGCCGATCGGGTCGACCCCGACGACGTCGAGCAGCCGGAGGTCCACGAGGTGTTCCACGACGTCCTCGGCTTCGGCGAGGTCGACCTCCAGCAGCGGTGCGGCGACCCACCAGCCGAAGTCGGGCAGGTCGAGCAGGCACAGCAGGTGGAAGGCGCGGCGGCGGTGGTCGTCCAGTTCGGCGTAGTTGAGCGACAGGGAGGACCGGATGGCGAGGTCGCCGACGGTCAGCTCGTCCAGCCGGCGGCGTTCGTCGGCGAGGCGGGTGGCCAGGGACCTCAGCGGCCAGTGCGGTCGGGCGAGGAGCTTCGCGCCGGCGGCGCGCAGGGCCAGCGGCACGCCGCCGCACAGCGCGGCGATGCGTTCGGCGTCGTCCGGCGCGGCGGCGACCCGGTCCGGGCCGATGATCTTGCCGAGCATCTCGACGGCGGAGGCGGTGTCGAAGACCTCGAGTTCGACGGCGGAGGCGCCGCCGAGTCCCGCCAGGCGGGAGCGGCTGGTGAGCAGGACGAGGCAGCCGGGTTCGCCGGGTAACAGGGGCCGCACCTGGTGTTCGGCGCGGGCGTTGTCGAGCACGACGATCAGCCGCTGGCCGGCGAGGCGTTGCCGGTACAGGGCGATGCGGTCGTCGAGGGTGGTGGGCAGTTCGGCGGCGGGGACGCCGAGGGCGGTGAGGAACCGGGCGAGGGTGGCGAACGGGCTCAGTTCGGCGCCGAAGCCGCGCAGGTCGGCGAAGAGCTGGCCGTCGGGGTAGCGCTGGGCGAGGCGGTGGGCGGCGTGCACGGCGAGCGCGGACTTGCCGGTTCCGCCCGCGCCGGACACGACGACGACCGGGGTGGTGGTGCGGTGGTCGGGTGGGGTGTCGCCCAGGGCCAGGACGGCGGTCAGTTCGGCGGCGCGGCCGGTGAAGTCGCCGATGTCGGGTGGGAGGGTGCGGGCGACCGGTCGTTCGGGCGCCTGCACGGCCGGGCGGGACGGCGCGGTGGCGCGGGCGGCGGGGGGCGCGGTGGCGAGGGAGCCGTCGAGGATGGCGGTGTGCAGGTCCCGCAGGCGCGGGCCGGGTTCGAGGCCCAGTTCGTCGAGCAGTCGACGGCGGCCGTCGCGGTAGACCTCCAGGGCGTCGGCCTGCCGCCCGGATTCGGCCAGGGCGCGCATGAGCAGGGCGCGGCTCTCCTCGCGCAGCGGGTGTTCGCCGACGAGGTCGCGCAGTTCGTCGGCGGCGTCCTCGGCGCGGCCCAGCGCCAGGCTGACGCGGGCGAGGCCGTCCCGGGCGGCGAGTCGGCGTTCGTGCAGGTCGTCGGCCCAGGCGGTGGCGAACCTGGCGTCGACGCCGCCGAGGGCCTGCCCGCGCCACACCGACAGGGCGCGGCGGTAGCCGTCGTGGGCCCGTTCGTGCTCGCCGGCGCGTTCGGCCTGTCGTGCCCGGTCGTGTTCCCGGTCGAAGACGTGGACGTCGCACTCCCCCGGTTCGACGTCGAGGAGGTAGCCGGGCGCGCGGGTGCGGACCGCGTCGGCCAGTCCGGCGGCCGCGAGGACGCGGCGGACCTGCGAGACGTAGGTGTGCACGAGGGCGGTGGCGGAGGTGGGCGGCGAGTCGTCCCACAGCAGGTCCACGAGCCGTTCGGTGGCGACGACCTGCCGCGGGCGCCTGAGCAGCGCCACCAGCAGCGCCTTGGGCTTGGGTCCGCCCAGTCCTCCTGCGGCGGCGTCGATCGTGACCGGTCCCAGCACGCGGATTCGCACGAGTCCTCCCCCAAGGTGCCCCGGTCGGATTATCGACCGTGACGGGCGGTGGTGGCGAGGAACCGGTCGGCGACCGGAGGGGACGGGGCGGGGCGGTGGGGTTGAACGGTGCGGCGAATGGCAACCTTCGGCACATCTCTCCCCGCGCTGGTTCCCCACACAGGCAGGTGGCCGCATGATCGTTCCCTTGGACCTGTCCGACGACGACACGGTGGCGGCGGTGCGCGAGATCGCGCGGCAGTCCTACGCCGTCGAGGCGGAGTTGATCGGCAGCACCGCGATCCCCGCGCTGCACGAGTCGGTCGAGGACATCCGCACGCTCCCGTTGAGATGGCTCGGCGGGTACGTCGACAACGGGCTGGTGGCGTTCGTCGGCTACGCGAAGGTCGACGGTGTGCTGGACATCGACCGGTTGTGCGTGGCGCCGAGCCACTTCCGGTTGGGGTTCGCGCGGCGGTTGGTGGAGCAGGTGATGGCGGAGGGCGGGCCGGCGATCGTGTCGACGGCCGCGGCGAACGCGCCCGCGATCGCGTTGTACGAGGGCCTGGGGTTCCGGTTGGTGGACACGGTGGTGGTCGAGGGCGGGCTGAGGATCGCCCAGTTCGGGCACCCCGGGTTGGTGTGAGGCGCGGGGGTCGGTGGCGCGCCGTCCCGGTGAAGGGCGGGCCGGCCCCACCCGGTCGTCGGGCGGGAGCACCCCCGTGTTCGTTGGCGTGGCCAACGAGTTGGTAGGGTGCGGCCGCATGGAGACTTCGGGCGCGCCCCGGCGGTTGCGCGGCACGGCCAGCTGGCTGCTCGGGCAGACCACGACCCACGCGCACCGGCTGGTGTCGGAGGGGTTCGGGGCGGTCGGCGCGCGGCGCTACCACTACTCGCTGCTGGCGGCGCTGGACGAGTTCGGGCCGGCCAGCCAGGCGGAGCTGGGGCGGCGCGGCGGGGTGGACCGCAGCGACGTGGTGGCCACGGTCAACGAGCTGGCGGAGCGGGGGCACGTGGAGCGCAGGCCCGACCCGGGCGACCGGCGGCGCAACATCGTGACGATCACCCCGGCGGGGGTGGCGCACCTGCGGCACCTGGACCGGGTGCTGGGGCAGGCCCAGGACGCGTTGCTCGCGCCGTTGTCGGCGGCCGAGCGGGAGGAGCTGGTGCGCATGTTGACCGCGGTCCTGGAGCACCACGGATGAGCGCGACGATGCGGGCGGTCGTGCTGAGCGGGCCGGGGCCGGTGGAGAACCTGGCCGTGGCGGAGCTGCCGGTGCCGCAGCCGCCGCCGGGCTGGGTGCGGGTGCGGGTGCGCGCGTTCGGGTTGAACCGGTCGGAGCTGCACACCCGGTTGGGGCTGGCCGAGGGCGTCACGTTCCCGCGCGTGCCGGGCATCGAGGCGGTCGGCGTGGTGGACAGCGACTGCGACCTGCCGGTCGGCCGGCAGGTCGCGGCGATGATGGGCGGGATGGGGCGGGTGTTCGACGGCGGGTACGCCGAGTACGTGGTCGTGCCGCGCGAGGTGCTGATCCCGTTCGACTCGGACCTGCCGTGGGAGGTGCTGGGCGCGGTCCCGGAGACGCTGCAGACCGCGTACGGCTCGTTGACCACGGGCCTGGACCTGCGGGCGGGCCAGTCGTTGCTGATCCGCGGCGGCACGTCGGCGCTCGGGTTCGCCGCGACCGCGCTGGCGCGCGACCTGGGCGCGACGGTGCTGGCCACGACGCGTCGCCCGGAGCGGCTCGACGTGCTGCGCGAGCACGGGGTGGCGCACCCGCTGGTGGACGACGGCGCGGTGGCCGGTCGGGTGCGGGAGCTGTTCCCGGACGGGGTGGACGCGGCGTTGGAGCTGGTCGGCACGCCCACGTTGCCGGACACGCTGGCCGCGACGAGGGTGCACGGCACGGTGTGCTTCACCGGGATGCTGTCCGACCAGTGGCTCGTGCGGGACTTCTACCCCATCGGCTACCTGCCCAAGGGCGTGCGGCTCACCGCCTACCACGGGGAGAGCGCCGACCTGCCCGCGGAGGTGTTGCAACGGTTCCTCGACCGGGTCGCGGGCGGCGCGGCGACTCTCGGTCCGACCGCGGTGTACCGGCTGGACGAGATCCGGCAGGCGCACGACGACCTGGAGCACGGGCGTCGGGTGGGCAAGCTCGTCGGGATCGTCTGAGGATTTCTTCCGGCGTCGTGTCGAGGTGGCGCTCCGCCGTTCGTGTAGGGGGTGCGGGGACACCGATTCCGGAGGAGCACGAGATGACCCAGTACCTGATCAGCGTGATCGAGCCGACCGGCGGGGACGTGCCGGGACCCGAGGTGATGCGGGAGATCGTGGAGGACGTGCAGGCGGTGGACGCCGACATGCGCGAGGCCGGGGTGTGGGTGTTCGCCGGCGGGCTGCACGCGCCGGAGTCGGCGACCACGCTGCGTCACGACGGCGACGGCGGGCTGGTCGTCAGCGACGGCCCGTTCGCGGAGACCAAGGAGCACATCGGCGGGTTCAGCATCATCGACGTGCCGGACCTGGACGTGGCGCTGGAGTGGGCGCGGCGGCTGGCGGTGGCGTGCCGGCTGCCGGTCGAGGTGCGGCCGTTCCAGGACATGCCGGGCTGACGTGACGGCGGTCGAGGGCGTCTTCCGGGCCGAGTACGGCCGGGCGGTGGCGGTGCTGGTCCGCGCCTTCGGCGACCTCGACGTCGCCGAGGAGGCGGTCCAGGACGCGTTCGCCGAGGCGGTGCGGCGCTGGCCGGAGACCGGGGTGCCGCCGAGCCCGGCGGGCTGGATCATCACCACGGCCCGCAACCGGGCGATCGACCGGCTGCGCCGGGAGTCCGTGCGGGACGACCGGCAGGCCCAGGCCGCGGTGCTGCACGCCCGCGAGGCACAGGCCGGGTTCGACGCGGTGGAGGTGGGGGCGGTGCGTGACGAGCGGCTGCGGTTGATCTTCACGTGCTGCCACCCGGCGGTGAACCCGGCGGCCCGGGTGGCGTTGACGTTGCGGCTGCTGGGCGGGTTGTCCACGGCGGAGATCGCGCGGGCGTTCCTGGTGCCGGAGCCGACGATGGCGCAGCGGCTGGTGCGGGCGAAGGCGAAGATCCGGGACGCGCGCATCCCCTACCGGGTGCCCGACGACGCCGAGCTGCCCGGCCGGCTGCGGGCCGTGCTGGCGGTGGTGTACCTGGTGTTCAACGAGGGCTACTCGGCCAGCTCCGGTGGCGCGCTCGTGCGCGGCGACCTGTGCGCGGAGGGGGTGCGGCTGGGCCGGTTGCTGGTGGAGCTGATGCCGGACGAGCCGGAGGTCGTCGGGCTGCTGGCGTTGATGCTGCTGCTGCACGCCAGGGGGCCGGCGCGAACCGGGCCGGACGGCGGGCTGGTGCGGCTGGCCGACCAGGACCGCTCGCGGTGGGACGCGGCGCTGCTGGCCGAGGGGCGGGAGCTGGTGCGGTGGTGCCTGCGGCGCGGCCGGCCCGGTCCGTACCAGGTGCAGGCCGCGATCAACGCCGTGCACAGCGACCCGCCGCCGACGGACTGGGCGCAGGTGGTGGCGCTGTACGACCACCTGATCGCGTTGGCCCCGAGCCCGGTGGTGGCGTTGAACCGAGCCGTGGCGGTGGCCGAGGCCGACGGGCCGGAGGCGGCGTTGGCGCTGGTCGACGGCGTGGCGTCGGCGTTGGACGGCTACCACCTGTGCCACGCGGTGCGGGCGGACCTGCTGCGGCGGCTCGGCCGGGACGAGGAGGCGGCGGCGGCCTACCGGCGGGCGTGGGAGCTGGCGGGCAACGACGCCGAGCGGGACCTGCTGCGGCGGGGGCTCGACGCGGTGACCGGGGCGGAACGGCCGGGTCGGGGCGGGTGAACCGCCGGTCACCGGTCCCACCGGGAGCGATTTTCCGGCGGCGTTGCGTGGTCGGCGGGTGATACTGGCGGCATGGGTAAGACCTACGAACGGATCGACGGACGGCTGCGCCGGTTCATCGAGGACCAGCCGGTGTTCTTCACCGCGACCGCGCCGCTGTCGGCGGACGGGCACGTGAACCTGTCCCCGAAGGGCCGCAAGGGCACGTGGCGGGTGCTCGACGAGCGGCGGGTGGCGTACCTGGACTTCGGCGGCAGCCACGCCGAGACGATCGCCCACCTGCGGGAGAACGGGCGGATCACGCTCATGTGGTGCGCGTTCGACGGTCCGCCGAACATCGTGCGCGTGCACGGCACGGGCGAGCCGGTGTTCCGGGACGACCCGAGGTTCGCCGAGCTGGTGGCCGGGTTCGGCGACGCGGACGGGTCGGCGTTGCGGGCGGTCGTGGTGGTGACCGCGAAGCTGATCAGCGACACGTGCGGGTTCGCGGTGCCGTTCATGGACTACCGCGGCGAGCGGACGCTGCACGAGGAGTACTTCGACCGCAAGTCGGAGGAGGAGTTCGCGCAGTACTGCGAGAAGAAGGAGTTCAACGGGGTCAGCATCGACGGGCTGCCCGCCCTGCCGCTGCCCCTGCCGCCGCGCTGACCCCCGGCGGACGGATCCGGCGTCGCCGAGGAGTTCGCCACGCCGGCCTCCGCCGCGCGGCCCGGCCACGCCGACCGCCGCGTTGACCCCGCCGCGTTGACCCCGCCGGGCCACCTCCGTGCGCCGACCGGCCGCGCGGGTCTTCGCCGCGCCGACGTTCCCGCCCCGGTCCCGGTGCGGTGACGCGCTGCGCCGTGCCGAAGCCCTCGTTCCCGCGGTCGCCCGGGGGCGCGGCACCGGCTCCGCCGGGGTGGGGGCGTCACCCGATGAGTGCGAACCCGTGCGGCGCGCCCGCGGGTCGGCTCCGTTGGCGTCCCGGACGGCCGTTTTTCGATCTACGCTGTCCGGGCGGCGTGTGGCGCCGATCACCTCGGGAAGGGGGCGGTCGTGCTGGTCGAAGCCCGGCGGAACCGCGCCGCCCTGCGCCGGGTGACGGGGCTGGCCCACAGCACACCCGGCCGGTTGAGCCTGCTGGCGCTGCTCCTGATCCTGGTCGCGCTGCTCGTGGGCGCGGTGACCGCGATGTCGGTGCACCGCCGGGCGCAGGCGCTGGAGGCGTTGGCCGACCGCAGCGAACCGCTGGCGTTCGCCGCCCAGGAGGTCTACCGGGCGATGGCGGACGCGGACGCGACGGCGTCCAGCGCGTTCCTGTCCGGCGGGGTGGAGTCGGCCGCGTTGCGCGGCCGGTACGAGGCGGACGTGGCCGACGCCGCGGCGGCGTTGTCGGCGGCGGCCTCGGAGATCACGCGCTCGCCGGAGTTGGCCGACGCGCTGTCGACGTTGTCGGGGCGGCTGCCGGTCTACACGGGGCTGGTCGAGACGGCCCGCGCGCACAACCGGCAGGGCAGCCCGGTGGGCGCGGCCTACCTGCGCGAGGCGTCGGCGCTGATGCGGACGACGCTGCTGCCCGCGGCGCGGGAGCTGTACGGGGTGGAGACCCGGTCCGTGGTGCGCGACCTGGAGGACGCCGGGTCGCTGCCGTGGCCCGAGGCGCTGCTCGGCGCGGTGTCGCTCGCCGTGCTGGTGGCCGTGCAGCGGTACCTGACCCGCCGGACCAACCGGGTGCTCAACCCGGGCCTGGTGGTGGCGACGGCGTTGACCGCGATCTCGCTGCTGTGGGTGCTCGTGTCGAGCCTGCTGGCCGTCTACAGCGTGTCGACCGGCAAGCGGGAGGCGACGCTGGTGGACCTGCTGGCGCAGGCCCGGATCACCACCCTGACCGCGCGCGGCGACGAGACGTTGACGCTGGTCGCGCGGGGCAGCGGCACGGGCTACGACACCGAGTACGCCGAGTCCGACCGGGCGCTCGCCGACCTGTTGGGTCGGGTGCGGGCGATGAACGGCACCCCGGCGGTGGTGGAGGCGGTGGAGCACCACGCGCGGTGGCAGGAGGCGCACCGCAGGATCCGCGCGGCCGACGACGACGGCGACTACACCGCGGCGGTGGCGGTGGCGTTGGGTCAGGGCGAGGGTGGCGCGGCGGCGGCGTTCGACGCGTTGGACTCCGACCTGGTGGAGGCGATCGGCGCGGCGCGGGCGGAGCTGACCGACGCGATCGGGCGGGGGCGGGCGGCGTTGGGCGGCGTGGTGCCCGCCGTGGCGGTGCTGGCGGCGTTGGCGGCGGTCGCGTCGACGTTCGGGTTGTGGCAGCGGCTGAAGGAGTACCGATGAGGCTCGCGCTCGCGGTGCTGGTCCTGCTGGTGGCGGCGGGGTGCGCGCCGGTGCCCAGCACGGCCCCGCCCATCGGCGGCGGGCCGCCGGTGCCGCCGCGCCCGGCGGACGTGGTGGAGCTGACCGCGCCGCCCAGCACGCCCGACGTGCCGCCGGCGTCGTGCGACCCGACGGCGAGCCTGCGGCCGACCGGGCCGGTGCCGCCGCCGGGGTCGCCGCCCGCGGGTCCGGCGCTGGCGCGGATCCGGGCGCAGGGGCGGCTGATCGCGGGCGTGGACCAGAACACGTACCTGATGGGGTTCCGCAACCCGATCTCGGGCGAGCTGGAGGGCTTCGACATCGACCTGGCGCGGGAGGTGGCGCGGGCGGTCTTCGGCGACCCGGGCGCGATCCAGTTCAAGGTGGTGACGTCCGAGGACCGGGTGCCGACGCTGGAGCGCGGCGACGTCGACATCGTGGTGCGCACGATGACGGCGACCTGCGAGCGGTGGCAGCGGGTGAACTTCTCCACGGTGTACCTGCAGGCCGGGCAGCGGGTGCTGGTGCCGTCGAACTCCGACGCCACGGGCCTGGAGTCGCTGGGCGGCAGGCGGGTGTGCGCGACCAAGGGGTCCAGTTCGCTGGTGAACGTGGCGGCCGCGCCGTCCCGGCCGGTCGCGGTGGGCGTGGCGCACTGGACGGACTGCCTGGTGATGCTCCAGCAGGGCCAGGTGGACGCGATCTCGACCGACGACACGATCCTGGCCGGGTTCGCCGCGCAGGACCCGTACACGAAGGTGGTGGGTCCGCAGTTCACCGCCGAGCCGTACGGGATGGCGTTCCGCAAGGCCGACGAGGACTTCGTGCGGTTGGTGAACGCGCTGCTGGAGCGGCTGCGGGCGGACGGCACGTGGGCGCGGCTGTACCAGCGGTGGCTCGGCGACCCGCCCGCGCCGCCGGTCGCCGTGTATCGGGACTGACATGCGCGGATCCGACGCGGGGGCGGGCGGGGCCGGGGCACTCGACGGGGTCCGGGGACGTTCTCCGGGTGTGGGGGGAGCCGGCGTGGCGGTCGCGGCGTCGGCGGGAACGGAGGCGCGATGAGGACCGGCGGGGCGGTCGGGCGTGGTGCCGAGGGGGCGGGCGACGCGGGCGTGGCCGGGACCGGCGAGGAGGTCCGCGAGGCGGGGACCGTCGGGGTGGACGGCGGCGCGGCCACGGGCGCCTACAGCGGCCCGGCCACCGGTCGTGACACGGGTCCGGGCACGGCGCCGTGGTCGGACCGGGTCCGGTCGGCGCGGTCGGTGGGATCGATGGGGTCGACGGGCCGGTCGCGGCGGGCGTCGGTGCCGACCCGGTCGTCCGGGCGCGGCCGGTTGGGCGCGGGCCTGGTGGAGGTGCCGCGGGTGCCCTACCGGGATCCGAAGACGGCGGTGCTGACCAACCCCGAGGTGCCGGAGGCGAAGCGGTTCTGCTCGAGCTGCGGCCGGGAGGTCGGGCGGGGCCGGGACGGCGAGCCGGGCCGGGTGGAGGGGTTCTGCGCGCACTGCGGGCACCACTACTCGTTCACGCCGAAGCTGGTCCCCGGCGAGGTGCTGCACGAGCAGTACGAGGTGCTGGGGTGCCTGGCGCACGGCGGGCTGGGCTGGATCTACCTGGCGGCCGACCACGCGGTCAGCGACCGGTGGGTGGTGCTCAAGGGCCTGCTGGACTCCGGTGACGCGGACGCGATGGCGGCGGCGATGGCGGAGCGCCGGTTCCTGGCCGAGGTGGAGCACCCTACTATTGTCAAGATCCACAACTTCGTGCGGCACGCCGACCGGGTGAGCGGCGAGCTGGTCGACTACATCGTGATGGAGTACGTGGGCGGCACCTCGGTCCGGGACATGATCAGGCAGGCGCGCGCCGAGGGTCGGGAGGCGCTGCCCGTGCCGCAGGCGATCGCCTACGCCCTGGAGGTGCTGCCCGCATTGGGCTACCTGCACGCGGTGGGGTTGCTGTACTGCGATTTCAAACCGGACAACGTGATCCAGACCGAGGAGCAGTTGAAGCTGATCGACCTGGGCGCGGTGCGGCGCATCGGCGACCGGCACTCCCCCATCTACGGCACGATCGGCTACCAGGCGCCGGAGATCGGCACGGTCGGCCCGTCGGTGGCGTCCGACCTGTACACGGTGGGCCGGGCGTTGGCGGTGATGAGCTTCCCGTTCGACTTCCGCGGCCGGTTCAAGGCGTCGTTGCCCGGCCCGGAGGAGGAGCCGCTGCTGCGCCGGCACGACTCGTTGCACCGGTTCCTGCTGCGGGCGACCGACCCGGACCCGGAGCGGCGGTTCGGCTCGGCGGAGGAGATGGCCGAGCAGCTCACGGGTGTGCTGCGGGAGGTGTTGGCGCAGCAGGACGGGGCGCCGCGGCCGGGGGTGTCGCGGCAGTTCACGCCGGAGCGGCGGGCGTTCGGCACGGAGGGCGGGCCGGACGTGCGGGCGGCGGCCACGGGGTTGCCGGTGCCCCAGGTGGACACCGCCGACCCGGCGGCGGGGTTCCTGGCGACGGCGGCGACGACGGGCGACCCGGACCAGGTGGTGGCGGCGCTGCGGCTGGCCCCGGTGCGGACGGTCGAGGTGCGGTTGCAGGTGGTGCGGGCGTTGATCGAGGCGGGCCGGGTGGGCGAGGCGGTGGCCGAGCTGGCCGAGCTGGACGCGCCGTTCGACCCCGACGACCTGGGCACGGCCTCGCCGGACGACTGGCGCCCGGGCTGGTACCGGGGTGTGGCGGCGTTGGTCGACGGGCGGACGGGGCAGGCGCGGGAGGCGTTCGAGCGGGTGCGCGACGCGTTGCCGGGCGAGGCGGCCCCGAAGCTCGCGGTGGCGGTGTGCGCGGAGCTGCTGGGTGACGCGGACGCGGCGCGGGCGGGCTACGAGGTGGTGTGGCGGACCGACCACGCCTACGTGACGGCGGCGTTCGGGCTGGCCAGGGTGCTGGTGGCGGCGGGTGACCGGGAGGCGGCGGTGGCGGTGCTGCACTCGGTGCCGGACACGTCGATCCACCACGTGGCGGCGCAGGTGGCGGCGGTGCGCGCCCAGCTCGGTGCGGCGCGTGACCGGGTGGGCGGCGCGGGGGACGCGCTGGCGGAGGTGTTGGCGGCCGGTGCGAGGCTGTCGGGGTTGGAGTTGGACGTGGCGAGGCGGGCCGGGTTGACGGTGGAGCTGTTGGGTGTGGCGTTGGAGGCGTTGCCGCGGGACGGGTCGGCGCCCGCGGGGACGCTGGTGGACTGCGAGTTGAGCGAGACGGGTCTGCGGTTCGGGTTGGAGCGCTGCTACCGGCAGTTGGCGCGGCTGGCCGAGACGCCGGAGGAACGCATCGCTCTCGTCGACCGCGCGAACGCGGTCCGGCCCAGGACGTTGGTGTAGCCATGGAATCTTGTCCCGAGTGCGCGTCGCCGGTGTCGGCGCAGGACCGCTTCTGCGAGGCGTGCGGGCGCAACCTGCGCCTGCAGCGGACACCGGTGGGCGGTCCGGGGGCGCAGTGGCCGCCGATGTGCGCGTGCGGCGGCGAGGAGTTCGACGCGGAGGGTTTCTGCGAGCAGTGCGGTCGGGTGCGGCCGTCGGCGCGGGACCGGGTGGAGTTCGTGCTGCCCGGGGTGGCGGGGGTGAGCGACCGGGGCCTGCGGCGGCAGCGCAACGAGGACTCGATGGCGTTCGGCCGGGTCCGGGGGCGCGGGGTCGCGGCGGTGGTGTGCGACGGGGTGGCGTCGTCGGAGCGGGCCGAGCAGGCGTCGCAGACGGCGGTGGACACCGCGGTGGACGTGCTGCTGACCGGGTTGCAGTCCGGGATGGACGCGGAGGCGTCCACGACGGACGCGGTGGTGGCGGCGAACGAGGCGGTGGGCCGGTTGGCGCGGCCGGGCGCGGCGGAGGTCGCGCCGTCGTGCACCTTCGTGTCGGCGGTGGTGACCGACGACGCGGCGACGGTGGGCTGGGTCGGCGACAGCCGCGCCTACCTGGTGGCGGACGCGGGCGCGGCCCGGTTGACCACGGACGACACGTGGGCGGCGCAGCTGGTCGCCGAGGGCGTGTTGACCGAGGAGGAGGCGATGACCGACCGGCGGGCGCACGTGCTGTCGCGGTGGCTGGGCGCGGACTCCGGGGTCGAGGGGCCGCAGACGGTGACGTTCAAGCTGGAGACGCCCGGGCTGCTGGTGGTGTGCAGCGACGGGCTGTGGAACTACGTGCCGGAGCCGGAGGACCTGCTGGCGGTGGTGCCGCGCGGGGCGACGCCGGTGGAGGTGGCGCGGGAGCTGGTGGACGTCGCGTTGCGCGCGGGCGGGCACGACAACATCACGGTGGTGGTCGTGCAGTTGCGGGGCGGCAACGGCGCGTGACCGCCGGTCGCCAACCGGGACGCGGGCTGCTGCGTTGGGGGGAACGGCGACCGAGGAGTCGGCGCAGGGCCCGACCGCGCGACCGGAGTCCCCGGCTGGGCCGTCGCGGCGGTTTTCGGTGTGCGGCCCACACGCGTTGTCGATCACGAATACGGTGGGGGCGTGCGGATCACAGGGGGGCCTGCCGTCGCTGCGGGGATCGCGGGCGCACGTCGTCGGCCGTGCCGCGGCGCCGGGCCGGAAGGTCGGGGTGCGTGATGGCGGACGAGGTCGACCTGGTGCTGGCGCAGTGGTCGGTCCAGCGGCCGGACGTGGACGTCGCGCCGATGGCGGTGCTGACGCGCGTGACGCGGCTGGCGCGGCTGCTGGAGCGGGAGCTGCGGGAGTTCGTGGGCCGGTTCGACCTGGAACCCGGCGAGTTCGACGTGCTGACCACGCTGCGGCGGGCGGGCTCGCCGCACGGGATGACGGCGGGGGCGTTCCTGTCGGCGTCGCTGGTCACGGCGGGCGCGATCACCAACCGGGTCGACCGGATGGAGGCCAAGGGCCTGGTGCACCGGGTCCCGGACGCGGCCGACCGGCGCGTGGTGCGGATCAGGCTGACCGACCGGGGCCGGGAGCTGGTGGACGGGATGCTGGCCGAGCACATGCGCCGGTACGCGCGGCTGCTGGAGCCGTTGGACGAGCCGACGCGGGCGGTGGTGGCCGACGCGCTGCGGGCGTTGCTCGAGCGCTGCGAGTAGCCCCGCCGGTCAGCGGGGCACGGCGTCGAGGGCTTTGAAGATCCGCTTGTCGGAGACGGTGTAGCGGGTGCCGATGGTCTGGGCGAAGTAGCTCAGCCGCAGCTCCTCGATCATCCACCGCACCTCGTCCAGCTCCTCGTGGGGCTCGTCGGCGGGCAGGGCGGCGCGCAGCTCGCGGTACTCGGCGTGCACCGCGTGGACGCGGTCCATCCAGTCCTGGTCGCGGCGCACGTTCTCGGGCAGCTTCTCCAGCCGGCGCACGATGCCCTGCAGGTAGCGGTGCACGTCGGCGAGCCGGTCCGCGCCCGCCTCGGTGACGAACCCCGCGTGCACCAGGCCGGCGAACTGGGCGCGGACGTCGGCCAAGGACTCCTCGAACACCGGGCCGCGCACGGCGTTGAGGCGCAGCTCCACCTCCTGGGCGGCTTCCAGGACGCGCCGGACCCGGTGCACCACGTCGAACGTGGTCTCGCCGAGGCCGCGGCGGACCCGGTCGAGCAGCGTGCCGAACGCCGCCTCGGTCCACACCGGTCCGCCGGCGTCGCGCAGGAGCTTGTCGACCGCGGCGGAGATGCAGTCGGCGAGCAGGGGCGCGACGCCGCCGTGCGGGTTGCGGGTCAGGGCCAGCTTCTCGGCGTTGTTCAGGCCGCGTTGCAGCGTCTTGACCGGGGACGGGGTGTTGAGCAGCAGCAACCGGCGGGTGCCGCGCCACATGGCCTGCCGCTGCCGTCCCGGCGTGTCCAGGATCTCCACGGCGACGCTGTCGCCCTTGTCGACCAGGGCCGGGTAGGCGGTGACGACGATGCCGGACCGCTCCCGCCGCACGGTGCGGGGCAGGTCGCCGATGTCCCACGTGGTCAGGCCGGTGCGGGCCAGGTTGCCCGCGGCGGCGGCCAGGGTCTCCCGCAGCTGCCCGCGCAGCCGGGCCTTGAGCGCGGCGAGGTCCTTGCCCTGGGCCAGCTCCCGGTCGTGCTCGTCCACGATCCGGAACGTCAGCTTCAGGTGCTCGGGCACCTGGTCGAGCTGCCACTCCTCGCGGGGCACGACCACGCCGGTCAGCCGGCGCAGCTCGCGTTCCAGGGCGGGCAGCAGCGGCTCGTCGGGGTCGATGCCGGCCAGCGCCGCGGCGGCGACGTCCGGGACGGGCACGAAGTTGCGGCGCACCGGTTTGGGCAGCGACCGGATGAGCGCGACGACCAGGTCCGTGCGCAGGCCGGGCACCTGCCAGGACAGCGAGTCGTCCGGCAGGGTGGTCAGCGCGGGCAGCGGCAGGTCCACGGTGACGCCGTCGACGGCCGCGCCGGGCTCGAACCGGTAGGTCAGCGGCAGCGTGAGCCCGCCGCGGCGCAGCTCGTCGGGGTAGGCGTCCGGGGTCACCGCGGCACGGTCGTTGACCAGCATGGCCTTGTCGAACGTGAGCAGGTCCGGTTGGCCGTGGCGGGTCTTCTTCCACCAGGTGTCGAAGTGCCGGGCGGACACGACGTCGGCGGGCACGCGCCGGTCGTAGAAGTCGTAGAGGGTGTCGTCGTCCACGACGATGTCGCGGCGACGGGCCCGGTTCTCCAGCTCGGCGACCTCGGCCAGCAGCTCCCGGTTGCGGTGGAAGAACTTGTGGTGGGTGGTCCACTCCCCCTGCACGAGCGCGTGGCGGATGAACAGCTCCCGCGACAGCCCGGGGTCGATCCGCCCGTAGTTGACCTTGCGGCCGGTCACGATCGGCACGCCGTAGAGGGTGACCTTCTCCAGGGCGACGACCGAGCCGCGCCGCGCCTCCCAGTGCGGTTCGCTGTAGGTGCGCTTGACCAGGTGCTCGGCGAGCCGTTCCGCCCACTCCGGCTCGATCCGGGCGACGGTCCGGCCCCACAGCCGCGACGTCTCGACCAGCTCGGCGGCCATCACCCACTGGGGCGGCTTGCGGAACAGCGACGAGCCGGGGAAGATCGCGAACTTCGCGTTGCGCGCCCCCAGGTACTCGGTCGCGGCGCGCTTGCCCGCGTCCCGCTTGGGCACGTCCTTCACGCCGATGTGGGACAGCAGCCCGGACAGCAGCGACACGTGCACCGCGCGCGGCTCGGCGGGCTGGTCGTTGACGTGCACGCCCAGCGTCTTCGCCACCTGCCGCAGCTGCTGGTAGATGTCCTGCCACTCGCGCACGCGCAGGTAGTTGAGGAACTCGGCGCGGCACAGCCGGCGGAACTGGTTGGACGACAGCTCCTTCTGCCGTTCCCGCAGGTACTGCCACAGGTTGAGGAACGCGGTGAAGTCCGAGTCCGGATCCTTGAACCGGGCGTGCTGCTCGTCGGCGGCCTGCTGCTTGTCCGAGGGCCGCTCGCGCGGGTCCTGGATGGACAGCGCCGCGGCGATGACCATGACCTCGCGGACGCAGCCGTTGCGGTCGGCCTCGATGACCATGCGGCCCAGCCGCGGGTCGACGGGCAGCTGGGCGAGCTTGCGGCCCAGCGGGGTGAGCTTCTGCTCGGCGGGCAGGATCGCGCCCAGCTCCTGCAGCAGCTGCACGCCGTCGGTGATGTTGCGCGCCTCGGGCGGGTCGATGAACGGGAACGCGGCGATGTCGCCCAGCCCGATCGCGGTCATCTGCAGGATGACCGACGCCAGGTTGGTGCGCAGGATCTCCGGGTCGGTGAACTCCGGGCGGGCGTCGAAGTCGTCCTCGCTGTAGAGGCGGATGCAGATGCCCGCCGAGACCCGGCCGCAGCGGCCCTTGCGCTGGTTGGCCGACGCCTGCGAGATCGGCTCGATGGGCAGCCGCTGCACCTTCAGCCGGTGGCTGTAGCGCGAGACGCGGGCCGTGCCGGGGTCCACGACGTACTTGATGCCGGGCACCGTCAGCGACGTCTCGGCCACGTTCGTGGCCAGCACCACGCGGCGACCCCGGTGCGGCTGGAACACGCGGTGCTGCTCGCCGAACGACAACCGCGCGTACAGCGGCAGGACCTCGGTGTCGCGCAGGTCCAGGGCGTTGAGGGCGTCGGCGGTGTCGCGGATCTCCCGTTCGCCGGACAGGAACACCAGCACGTCGCCGGGCCCCTCGGCCTGCAGCTCGCGCACCGCGTCGCAGATGGCCTGCGTCTGGTCGCGGTCCGGGTCGGCGTCGGGGTCGTCGGGGTCCACCACCGGCCGGTAGCGGACCTCGACGGGGTAGGTGCGGCCGGAGACCTCGATCACCGGCGCGTCGCCGAAGTGCCGGGAGAACCGCTGCGGGTCGATCGTCGCCGACGTGATCACGACCTTGAGGTCGGGCCGGCGCGGCAGGAGCTGCTTGAGGTAGCCGAGCAGGAAGTCGACGTTGAGGCTGCGCTCGTGCGCCTCGTCGATGATGATCGTGTCGTAGCGCGACAGCATCCGGTCGGTCTGGATCTCGGCCAGCAGGATGCCGTCGGTCATCAGCTTGACCAGCGTGTCGTCGCCGGACTGGTCGGTGAACCGGACCTTGTAGCCCACCGCGGAGCCCAGCGGCGTGTCCAGCTCCTGCGCGACGCGCTCGGCGACCGTCCGCGCCGCCAGCCGCCGCGGCTGGGTGTGCCCGATCTGGCCCAGCACCCCCCGGCCCAGCTCCAGGCAGATCTTGGGCAGCTGGGTCGTCTTGCCCGACCCGGTCTCGCCGGCGACGATCACCACCTGGTGGTCGCGGATGAGCGCGGCGATGTCGTCCTTGCGCTCGCTGACGGGCAGCTCCGCCGGGTACGTGATCTTCGGCACGGCCTCGCGGCGCAACGCGACGCGCAGCTCGGCGGCCTCCACCTCGGCCTCGATCTCGGCCAGCACGGCGGCGCGGGCGGCGTCGTCGCGGACCTTGCGCGCCCCGTCGAGCCTGCGCGCCAGCCGCCGCTGGTCCCGCGACATCAGTTCGGACAGGCGTTGACGCAGGTCAGCGTGCGACATCTGGTTCATTTGGGTCAAGGATATCGAGCGCGGACGAACGGGGCCGCCGATTATCGGGCCGACAGCACCGCGAGTTGCCGCGACCGGGCCACCAGCCGCCCCCCGGCGTCCCACAGCTCGACGTCCTCCTCGTAGTGGCCGCCCGCCACGTGCCGGGTGGCGGCCCGCGCCGCGAGCCAGCCGGGCGCGGGCCGGGCGTGCACGTGGACCGACAGCTCCACCGTGGCCGACACGACCGGGTGACCCAGCTCCAGCACCGCGGGCGCGACCGAGTCCACCAGCGTCGCCATCCCGGCCGGGTCGGCCGGGCGGCCGTCGGCGAACCGGATCCAGAACTCCGCGCTCGGCGTGCCCGTCGCCCGGCCCCGCGCCCAGCCGAACGGCTCGGGCCCGCGCAGCTCGACCCGGTCGGCCACGGTCGCGCCCGGCAGCCGCAGGCCGCCGTAGACGTCGACGCACTCGTCCGGCGGCGGCAGGTCCGGGGCCCGGCCGAGCACCGCGGCCCCGCCCCCTCCCGCGCCCAGGTCGGCGAAGGACGCCACCACCCGCAGCACCTCCCGGTCGCGGCACGACAGGCGCGCCTCGCCGGTGGACACCTGCCGGCCCCGGCGCACCACCTCGGTGTCCACCACGGCCGGACCCACCACGCCGGGGAGCAGGTAGTAGGCGCTCACCGCGAGCGGGTCCGGGTGCGGCAGCACCTCGCCGAGCGCCCGCAGGCAGAACGCGACGAGGTAGCCGCCGTTGGGCCGGCCGCCGGCGCCGCCCCACCGGTCGCCGAGCCGGGCCGTGAACCGGCCGTCCCCCGCCGCGTCCACCCGCGTGTCGGCGTCCCATTCGTGCATGGCGATCACACTAACGGGCGTTACCCACGGGTAGCTCAGCCGCGGTACGGGCTCCCGCCGTCCTGCATCGCCGTCACGATCTCCTTGAGCCGCTTCATCACGATGTTGTGCAGGCCCGGACCGAAGCTCACCCGCGCCACGCCCAGCGGCGCCAGCTCCGCCGGCGTCGGCGACCCCGGGCCGTGCGCCACGTTCACCGGACGCCCGTCGACCGCCGCCACGAAGTCCGCCACCCGGTCGGCCGGGATCCGGATCGGGTAGACGCAGTCCGCGCCCGCGTCGAAGTACGCCCGGGCCCGCGCCACCGCGTCGTCGAACGACTTGTCCCCGTGGATCCACGTGTCCACCCGCGCGTTGATCACCAGGTCCGCGTCCGCCGCGCGCACCGCCGACAGGAACTCCACCTGCTCGGCCACGTCGAGCACCCGCGCGGTCGACGGGTCGGAGTCCTCCAGGTTGCACCCCGCCGCGCCCGCCTCGGCCAGCCGCGCGGCCACCTCCGCCGCCGGCACGTCGTACCCCCGCTCGACGTCCACCGTCACCGGCACGTCCACCGCGGCCGCGATCCGCCGCACCGCCTCGTACGCCACGTCGGCGGGCATGTCGTGCCCGTCCTTGAACCCTAACGCCCCGGCCACCGCGACACTCGTGGTCGCCACCGCCGGGTACCCCGCCTCGGCGATCGCCCGCGCCGACGACACGTCCCACGCGTTCGGCACCACCAGCGGCGTGCCCGGCACGTGCAACGCCCGCAGCGCCTTGGCCTTCTCGGTCCTGGTCACATCGACTCCCGTCACGACAGGGGCCCGGGCCGCGCCACGACCGCGACCCGCCCACGCAAGTTGATCACTCGATCAGCCGCACCGAATACTGCCGGCTCCCCACCCGCCGGGCACCACGTTCGATTGCCCTCGTCGCCACGCGGCCGACGTCGGTCCCGACCCGTGCCACCCGACCGGCCGGGACCGACGACCCCGCCGGGGACGCCGCCGCCTCCCGGACCCCGGGGCCGCCCTCGACCGCGCCCCGCCACCCGGACCGCCGCCCGCGCCATCGGGCCGCGGAACCGTCCCCCCGCGAACAGCGGACCGGGCCGGTCGCGGCGACCGGCCCGGATCCCGGTCCGCCCGGCGCGCGCGTGCCGTTGCGCCCAAGCACAAACCGCCGTTCGGCGGCTGGCGCGCCGGCACCGGGGCCGATGAGCTGGATCACGCGATGAGTCGGGGGACGACCCATCGAGGGGGAATTGGCTTGTTCCTACCCGTGCCGGTGCCCACCCTGCCGCCCAGCACCGCACTGGCCGACCTGGCGACCGCGGGCGATCGCCACGCCTGGCTCGCGGGCACCACCGGCGTGTTCACCAGCCGCCCGTCCGCGCCCCTCGTGCTGCGCTGGACCGGCGACACCTGGCACGTCGAACCGCTGCCCGAGCTGCCCGCCGCCGCCAGCCTGTCCGGCGTCTCGGCCGCCGCGCCCGACGACGTCTGGGCCGTCGGCAACACCGCCGGCCGCCCCCTCGTCCTGCACTACGACGGCACGGGCTGGCGCACCGTCACCACACCGCCCATCACCTGGGCCAAAGCCGTCGCCGCGGTCGCCGCCCACGACGTGCACATCGTCGGCACCGGCCGCGACACCCTCCACTACGACGGCACGACCTGGCGGGTGCGCACCGCCCTGTCCTCCACCCGCGAAGGGCTGCGCACCATCACCGCCGCCGGACCGCACGACGTCTGGGCGGGCGGCGGCGGGCTCGCCGGCGCGGGCCCCGCCACCTACGAGTACCCGGTGCTCGCCCACTGGGACGGCCTGCGCTGGACCGAGGTCGCCGGACCCCGCACCGAACGCGGCCACGTCGCCCGCCTCGCCGCCACCGCGCCCGACGACGTCTGGCTCGGCCACGGCCGCGACACCGAGGGCCTGCGCGTCCACCGCTGGGACGGCCGCCGGTGGACCGCCGTGCCCGGGCCCGCGGACGCCGAACGCCTCACCGTCCACGGCGTCGCCGCCGGCTGGACCTGGGGCGTGCGCGCCGGCCGCCGCACGTTCGAGACCAGGCCCGCGTTCCACCGCTGGACCGGCGACGGCTGGACCGCCGTGCCGCTGCCCGACGACCTCGCCCGCGCCTCCGCCACCCACGTCGGCCTCACCACCACCGGCACCACCACCTGGGCCTACCTGAAGACGGCGGCGGGCGTGCACGTCCTGCGCCACACTGCACCGTGACCTTCCGCCTCACCGTCCTCGGCACCGCCACGCCGTACCCCCGCCCGGACGACCCCTGCTCCGGGTACCTCCTGCGCACCGACCGCACCGCCGTGTGGGTCGACGCCGGCCCCGGCACGCTCGCCGAGCTGCAACGCCACCACCGCCCCGACCGGCTCGACGCCGTGTGGATCTCCCACACCCACGCCGACCACGCCGCCGACCTGCTGCCCTACTACTACGCGCTGCTGTTCGCCGACCTGCCGCCGCGCCCGCCCGTCCCGCTCTACGGCCCGCCCGGCCTCGCCGACCGGCTGGAGACCTTCCTCGCCGGCGCCGCGCCCAACCCGGCCGCCGCCGCGTTCGACGTGCGGGAACTGCACGACGGCCACCGCGCCGAGGTCGGCGACCTCACCCTGGACAGCCGCGCCGTGCGCCACGGGCTGCCCGCGTTCGGCCTGCGCGCCGCCCACGGCGACGCGGTGTTCGCCTACTCCGGCGACACCGGCGCCTGCCCCGCGCTGGACGACCTCGCCGACGGCGCGGACCTGTTCCTGTGCGAGGCCGACGGCAGCGGACCGCACCACTGCTCCCCCGAGGACGCCGCCGCGGCCGCCCGCGGCGCGCGCCGGCTGCTGCTCACCCACCTCGGCCCCGCCCTGGACCCGGCCGAGGCCGCCGGGCGCGCCCACGCCGACGTCGCACGACCGGGGGACACCGTCACCATCGCGTGACCCGGAGTGCGGGATTCACCCGGCGGAGTGAGAATCGGATCGTGCTGAAACTGACCGCGACCGTCCTCGACGCGCCCGACGCCCAGGCCCTGGCCCGCTTCTACCGCGACCTGCTCGGCTGGCCGCTCGGCACGGACGAGCCCGGCTGGGCCACGGTGCGCCCGCCCGAGGGCGGCGCGGGGCTGTCGTTCCAGACCGAGCCGGACTACCGACGCCCCACCTGGCCCGCCGTCGACGGCGACCAGCGGATGATGGCGCACCTGGACATCCAGGTGGACGACCTGGAGACGGCCGGCGCGCACGCGGTCTCGCTGGGCGCCACGCTCGCCGACTTCCAGCCGCAGGAGGGCGTCCGGGTCTACCTGGACCCGGCCGGCCACCCGTTCTGCCTGTTCCTGCCGGGCTGGTGACCGGCGGCCGTCACGGCTCGCCGATGGCCCGGGTGATCGAGTCCAGCACGCCGGGGAAGCGGTGCTCCATCTCCTCGCGCCGCAGTTCGTGGGTGCGGTAGCTGCCCTGGGGCGTCACCCGCAGCACCCCGGCCTCGCGCAGCACCTTCAGGTGGTGCGACAGCGTGGACATGCTGACCGGCACGTCGAACTGCCCGCAGACGATGCCACCCGACCGAGCGAGTTCGGCCACGATCCGCAGTCGGACCGGGTCCGCGAGCGCACTCAGGACGGCGGTGAGGCGAAGGTCCTCCACGTCCGGGTGTTGTAGGGCGCGCACGGTTTCGCATAGTAGTCACCCTGGTCAAGTGGTCTATTACTCCACACTGAAGACATTGGCCGTGTCGAAGCTGTTAGGGTGATCACGTGACCTTGCCGGAGCCGGTGCGCGCGGAGCTGGACCGCGTGGCGCACGGGGCGCTGGTGGACTTCGCCGCGCTGGAGCAGGTGCGGCGGCGGTTCGACGAGGAGCAGGCCGAGGCGCTGTCGGGCTACCTGCGGGCGGCGCAGTCGGCGAACACCCTGCGCGCCTACCGCTCCGACTGGGTCGGCTGGGCGGCGTGGTGCCAGGCCGAGGGCCGGGTGGCCCTGCCCGCCGACCCGGTGGACGTGGCGGTGTACCTGGCGGTGGCGGCGGACGCGGCCAAGCCCGACGGCACGCCCGCGTTCGGCCCGTCGACGCTGGAGCGCAAGGCGGCGGCGATCGCGGCGGTGCACGCCGCGGGCGGTCTGCCCTCCCCCACCCGGTCGGACGTGGTGCGGTTGACGTTGCGCGGCATCCGCCGGACCCGGCAGGCGCAGCCGCGGCGCAAGCGGCCGGTGCTGCTGGGCACGCTGGAGGCGTTGCTGGCCGAACGGCCGCCGCCGGGGTGGCCCACGGGCGTGGCCCGGCGGCGGGACGCGTTGCTGCTCCTGGTCGGGTTTGCGGGCGCGTTGCGGCGCAGTGAGCTGGCGGCGGTGGCGGTCGAGGACGTCGCGGTCGACGTGGACCCGCGCACGCACGAGCCGCTGCTGCTGGTGGAGCTGGGCGTCACGAAGACGGATCAGACCGGCGCGCACCGGCAGCGGGTCGTGCTGCCCCGCGGCGCGCGGCGGCCGACGTGCCCGGTGTGCGCGTTCGCCGACTGGGTGGACGTGCTGGCCGCGCCGGACCCGAGGGCGTTGTTGGAGCACGAGGGCGAGCCGTCGCCGACGCACCGCTGCCACGGCTACGTGCCGGGCGTGGTGCGGGGCCCGCTGTTCCCGTCGGTGAGCAGGCACGGCCGGCTGGGCGCGCGGTCGATGTCGGACCGGGCGGTGTCGGACGTGGTGAAGCGGTACGCGGCGCGGGCCGGGCTGGACCCGGCGCTGTTCGGCGGGCACTCGCTGCGGGCGGGGTTCGCGACGCAGGCGGCGCTGGGCGGGGCGAGCGACCGGGAGATCATGCGGCAGGGCCGGTGGACGAACCCGCGCACGGTGCACCGCTACATCCGCACGGCCAACCCGTTGGAGGACAACGCGGTCACCCGCCTCGGACTGTGACCAAGGGCGCACGCCGGGTTGTTAACTTCTCACAGGTCCGGTTCGATCGGCGCGGGCCGAACGGTCCAGCCGGTTGCGTCGCCCGACCGCTTGCGCGGTTTGTTTCCGCCGTGTTTCCACGGGCGTTGATCTGCGGTTATGGCGGGCGCGCGGCGCCGGGTCGCCGCCGCTGACCTGCGCGACCACCCCGACGCCGCCCGGACGACGGGCCGTAGCGGGGCGTTCACCGGGGCGTCGTCGCCAATACGATCGATCCCACGCGGCCGCCCGCCCCGGCCAGGCACGCCGTGGCCCCCGGACTACCCTGCACTGTCCGGGGGCCACGCGGTCGCCGGTCAGGCCCCGGTCGTGCCGCCCACGACGGCGTCGGAGGACGGCGGGTCGTCGGTCTTCTCCGGCGGGGGCACGAGGCCGAGCAGGTCGCCGCCGTTGTCGTTGACGCGGTGCACGAACGGCCGGGTCTCGGTGTACTGGACGACGGACACGGACGCGGGGTCCACCACGATCCGCTGGAACCCGTCCAGGTGAACGCCGAGGGCGTCGGCGAGGACGGCCTTGATCACGTCGCCGTGGCTGCACGCCAGCCACACCGCGCGGGGTCCGTGCTCGGCGGTGATCCGCGCGTCGTGCGCCCGGATCGCGGCCACCGCCCGGGACTGCACGGCGGCCAGGCCCTCGCCGCCGGGGAACACCGCGGCGGACGGGTGCTGCTGCACGACCGACCACAGGGGTTCGGACAGCAGCTCCTTGATCTCGCGCCCGGTCCACTCGCCGTAGTCGACCTCGGCGAGGTCGTCCTCGACGACGGGGTCGAGGCCGCGGTCGGCGAGCAGCGGCGCGAGGGTGTGCCGGCAGCGTTCCAGCGGCGAGGTGACCACGGCGGCGAGCGGCACGCCCGCGAGCCGCGCCACCAGCGCGGCGGCCTGCTCCTCGCCCCGGTCGGACAGGCGCACGCCGGGTCGGCGGCCCGCGAGGACGCCCGCTCCGTTGGCGGTGGAGCGGGCGTGTCGCAGCAAGATCACGGTAGCCACGGGGCCAACCCTATGTCGCGTTGATGAGCCCCATCGACAGCAGCCCCATCAGGACGATGCCCAGCAGCAGCCGGTACCACACGAACACCGAGTAGCTGTGCTTGGAGACGTACCGCAGCAGCCACGCGATCGTGGCGTAGCCGACCGCGAACGACACGATCGTGGCGACGATCATCTGGGGCACGGAGGCGGCGTTGGGCTCGGCGCGGTCGAGGACGTCGGGGATGCTGAAGATGCCCGCGCCGAACACGGCGGGCAGGGCCAGCAGGAACGAGTAGCGGGCGGCGGCGGGCCGGTTCAGGCCGAGGAACAGGCCCGCGGTGAGGGTGCCGCCGGAGCGGGACACGCCGGGGATCAGCGCGAGCGCCTGGGCCAGGCCCATGCCGACCGCGTCCCGGAGCTGGAGCTTGTCGCGCACGTGCTGGGCGAACTGGTCGGCCAGGCCGAGCAGCAGGCCGAACACCACCAGCACGGTGGCGGTGATCCACAGGTTGCGCAGCGACGAGCGGATCTCGTCCTTGAACAGGTAGCCGAGCACGCTGATCGGGATCGACCCGATGATCACGTACCAGGCCATCCGGTAGTCCTCGGAGGCGCGGGCGGCCTTGCTGAACAGGCCCTTGAACCAGGCCGCGATGAAGTTGCCGATGTCCTTGGCGAAGTAGATCAGCACCGCGACCTCGGTGCCGAGCTGGATGACCGCGGTGAACGACGCGCCCGCGTCGTTGCCGAAGAACAGGGTGGAGACGATCCTGATGTGACCCGACGAGGAAATGGGCAGGAATTCCGTGAGTCCCTGGACGAGTCCGAGGACGATGGCCTGCAACCAGCTCAACTACCCACTCCTGCCAGATCCAGAGCTTCGGTCGCCGTCCGTAGCGCGGCGATCCCCTGCTCGAGATCTTGCAGCATGGGCGAAAGGGTGAGCGTGGTGACCCCCGCTTCGGCGTAGGCGCGCATCCGGTCGGCGATGCGCTCGCGGCTGCCGAGCAGGGAGGTGCCGTCGAGGAACTCGACGGGCAGCGCGGCCATCGCGCCGTCGTAGTCGCGGGCGAGGTAGCGGTCCTGGACCTCGGCGGCCTCGGCGGCGAAGCCCATGCGGACGGCGTTGTCGTTGTAGAAGTTCTTCTGCCGGCTGCCCATGCCGCCGACGTAGAGCGCGGCGTAGGGGCGGACGCGGTCGGCGCACGCGCGCCAGTCCTCGCCGACGACCAGGGGCACGGTGGCGGCGACGTCGAACCCGTCGAGCGTCCGGCCGGCCTTGTCGCGGCCCGCCCGCAGGGAGGCCATGACGTCGCCGGAGTGCTCGGGCGACAGGAACAGCGCGAGCCAGCCGTCGGCGATCTCGCCGGCCAGCTCGACGTTCTTCGGGCCGACGGCGGCGAGGTAGACGGGGATGTGCTCGCGCACGGGGTGCACGGTGAGGGTGAGGGCCTTGCCGGGGCCGTCGGGCAGCGGCAGCGTGTAGTGCTCGCCGTCGTAGCGCAGCCGCTCGCGGCGCAGGGCGGCGCGGACGATGTCGACGTACTCGCGGGTGCGGCCCAGGGGCTTGTCGAACCGCACGCCGTGCCAGCCCTCCGACACCTGCGGCCCGGACACGCCCAGGCCGAGGCGGAACCGGCCGCCGGACAGCGAGTCGAGCGTGGCGGCCGTCATCGCGGTCATCGCCGGGGTCCGGGCGGGGATCTGCAGGATCGCGCTGCCGACGTCGACGCGTTCGGTCTGCGCGGCCACCCACGCCAGCACGGTCGGCGCGTCCGAGCCGTACGCCTCGGCGGCCCACACCACCGAGTAGCCCAGTCGGTCGGCTTCCCTGGCCAGTTCGAGGTTCGCGGCGTCGTTGCCCGCGCCCCAGTACCCGAGGTTCAGTCCCAGTCGCACGAGCGGTCACCCTACCGGTCGGTAACCTGGTTGGCCAGGCGGGGCGTGCCCGGATCGTGACGCGGTCGGCGCTGGACGGGCGCGTGGCACGACCCGCCGGAAAGTCGATCACCCCTTAGGCTCCCCGACGTGGAACAGCGATACCTCGGGCGCAGCGGACTGCGGGTGTCCCGGATGGCCCTGGGCACGATGACCTGGGGCCGGGACACCGACGCGGACGAGGCGGCCACCCAGCTGCTGGCCTTCGCCGAGGCGGGCGGCACGCTGGTGGACACCGCCGACGTCTACGTGGAGGGCGAGAGCGAGCGGATCCTGGGCGGCCTGCTGGGCGAGGTCGTGCCGCGCGACGAGCTGGTGATCGCGACGAAGGCCGTGGCGCGGCGCAACGACGGCCCGTTCGGGGGCGGCGCGTCGCGCGGCGCGCTGCTGCACGCGCTGGACGGGTCGCTGCGGCGGCTGGGCGTGGAGCACATCGACCTGTGGCAGCTGCACGCGTGGGACGCGAACGTGCCGCTGGAGGAGACGCTGTCGGCGCTGGACGCGGCGGTGTCGTCGGGCCGGGTCCGCTACGCGGGGGTGTCGAACTACTCGGGGTGGCAGCTGGGCACGGCGGCGGCGCTGCCGGGGCACACGCCGCTGGTGTCCACGCAGGTGGAGTACTCGCTGCTGGAGCGGGGCGTGGAGCGGGAGGTGGTGCCGGCGGCGCGGCACCACGGGATCGGGCTGCTGCCGTGGGCGCCGTTGGGGCGCGGTGTGCTGACCGGCAAGTACCGCAACGGCACGCCGTCGGACTCGCGGGGCGCGTCGGCGCACTTCGCGGGGTACGTGGAGCAGCACCGCACGGAGCGGGCGGCGCGGATCGTGCAGGCGGTGGCGACGGCGGCGGACGGGTTGGGCACGAGCGCGCTGTGCGTGGCGTTGGCGTGGGTGCGGGACCGGCCGGGCGTGGTGGCGCCGGTGGTGGGCGCGCGGGACACGGCCCAGCTGTTGGGGTCGCTGGCGGCGGAGGAGCTGACGTTGCCGCCGGCGATCCGGGCGGCGCTGGACGACGTGAGCGCGATCGAGTTCGGTTACCCGGAGCGACCCCTCGGGTGATTCCGTTACTTCTTTCGTGAATGTCCGGTTAGACCGGAATCGTCATGATCGTCGCATTATGTGACTGATCGTGTGAGTTGCGTGACTTGTTCCGCCGGCAATGCCCCGATCGGGTCTAGGTTCCGTGCGTGCGTGAATCAAGTGGTGAGCCGGCCGCTGTGACGCGGCGTCGGCTGTTCGGCATCACGGCGGGGACCGCGGCGACGCTCGCGGTCACCGGGGCGCCCGCGGCGGCGCAGGGGGCGGGGACGCCGGCCCGGCGCTCCCCGGAGGGCGCGACCGAGTTGGACGCGGAAGGCGCGTGGCGCAAGCTCGCGGAGGGCAACCGCCGGTTCGTCACCGGCCGGCAGGTCCACCCGCACGAGTCGCTGCGGTGGCGGGAGTCGCTCGTGCAGGGCCAGCACCCGTTCGCGGTGGTGCTGGGCTGCGCGGACTCGCGGGTTCCGCCGGAGCTGGTGTTCGACCACGGCCTGGGGGACCTGTTCACGATCCGCTCGGCGGGCGAGGTGCTCGACACCAGCGTGCTGGGCAGCGTCGAGTACGCGGTCGAGCACCTGGCGGTGCCGCTGGTGGTCGTGCTCGGGCACGCCAAGTGCGGCGCGGTCTCGGCGGCCGTGGACGTGGTGCGCGGCCGGACCCAGGTCTACGGCGACGTGAGCGCGCTGGTGCGGTCGATCGAGCCGGCGGTGCTGGCCACCCCGCCCGACGCCGACGACGCCCGGTTCCTGGCCGCGGCGGTGAACAACCAGGCCAAGCGGGTCGCCGCGCTCGCGGTGGAGCGGTCGGTGACGCTGCGCACCGCGGTGCAGCACCACGGCGTCAAGGTGATCGCGGCCAGTTACCAGCTCGACACCGGCGAGGTCACCCGGCTGACGTAGGACCGCGCGGGCTCCGGAGGGTCTCGTCGACGAGCCGGAACCAGTCCCGCACGCCCCCGAGCTGGGCCTCCAGCCAGGTGGCGACGTCACCCGCGAGGTCGAGCGCGCGGGGCGTGCGGACGCGGCCGGCCAGGTGCTCGACCAGGGTCTGGATGCGCCGCACCGGCGGCGGGTGGTTGCCCGCGAACGGGACGGCCAGGCCCAGCTCGTCGGCGAGCCGGTCGGTGACCTCGTGCAGGAACAGCACCAGCAGCACCGCGCCGACCAGGCACGGCTCGTGCGCCTCCAGCTCGCGCGGCGGCAGGTCGTCCAGGGTGTGCAGCATGATCAGGGCGGCGACCCGGTCGGCCTCGTGCTCGCGGGCCCAGCCGAAGGACTGCGCGTCCAGCGCGCCGACGGGGGTGGCGGGCTCGGTGCGGCGGCGGGCGTGCGGGAGGTGCCCGGCCAGCACGTGCGCGACCTCGTGCGACAGCACGAACTGGGTGGCGCGCCGCGCCATCAGCGAGACCAGCGCGGCGCGCTGCCCGGACAGCTCGGGCAGCCGCCGCGCCGGGACCGCGCCGCGACCGTACAGGTGGGCGTTGAGGGCCTCGGCCAGCGCGTAGGACGCCTGGTCGGCGTCCAGCAGCGGCGGCGCGCCGTAGTTCGGCAGCGCCCCGGTCATGATCTTCAGCACGGTGTCGAGCAGGTCCAGCAGCGACGTGTCGACCAGCACCAGGACGCCGCTGCCCGGCACCGGGACGCTGATCCCGTCGAGGGCGCCGGTGGGGAACACGCCGGCCAGTACCGGCACGGCCGGTTCGCGGCCCGCGGCGCGGGCCAGGTGCAGCACCTCGGGCTGCACGGCGTCGAGGGTGCGCTGCTGCTCGTGCAGGTGCCCGGCCCGGTACGGCGGGCGGTGGACCCGCACCCCGGCCAACCGGGCGAGCCGCTCGCCCGGCGGTTCGGCGGCCACCTGCGTCCAGGTGTGGTAGCGGTCGGCGGGGTCGGCCCGCGCGGGCGGGGCGAGGTGGTCGGCCACCCGCCGGTCCCGCAGCAGCTGCACGTGCCGGGCGCGCAGTTCGTCGACGGTCATCGCGACACCTCCCCGTTCACCTGGGATAGTCGCCGGGAGGGCGTCGGGTGTACGGCCGGGGCGCGACTATCACCTTCCCAGACCAACGACAACACCCGCCCCCTGCGTGACGATGGTGCCCCGGTGATGGATGCTGGGAGGGCTGAACGGGGTCGATCGGGAGGTCCGACGTTGCGCCGACTGGCGGCGGTAGTGCTCACCGGGGTCGCCCTGGTCTCGGGTTGTGCGACCGAGGAGAACCCGGCCGACCCGCTGCAACTGGCCGCGACGCTGGAGCCGGCCCGGCCCGCGTCCGCGCCCGCGCAGACCGCCGTGCCGCAGGGCCGCGTGCTGCCGCTGGGGCGGGCGACGGCGGTGGCGGTGGCGGGCGACCGGGTGGCGGTCGCGGTGGCCGACCCGCCGTCGGTGGCCCTGTACCCGCCGGACCTGTCCGGCGAGCCGCTGGTGGTGCCGCTGCCGGGCCCGGCGGAGCGCCTGGTGGCCGAGGGCGGCGCGGTGGAGGCCGTGGTGCCCGCCGGCGAGGTGGTGACGGTGCGGCCCGACGGGACGACGTCGCGCCGCGGCGTGGAGGGCGCGCCGGTGGACGTGGCGCGGGTCGGCGGGCGGACCCTGGTGGCGCAGCGCGACCTGCGGCAGGTGTCGGTCGACGGGCACGTGGTGCGCGGCATCTCCAGCCCGGACCGGCTGGTGGCGGTGGGCGACGCGGCGGTGGTGCTGGACCGGCCGCGCAGCGCGGTGTTCGACCTGGACCCGGCGGCCGAGGGCCCCGGGGCCGGGCTGCGGGCGGGCGAGGGCGCGACGAACGCGGTGGCCGACCGGTTCGGCCGGGTGCTGGTGGTGGACACGCGCGGCGGCGAGCTGATGGCGTTCTCCACCGGCCCGTTGATCATGCGGTTGCGCTACCCGGTGCCCGGCGGTCCGTACGGGATGGCCTACGACGAGGCGCGTGACCTGGTGTGGATCACGCTGACCGAGCGCAACGAGGTGGTGGCGTTCGACGTGGCCGGCGCGGAGCCGGTGGAGCGGCACCGGTACGCCACGGTCCGCCAGCCGGACTCGGTGGCGGTCGATCCAGGCAGCGGGCGCGTGTACGTCGCGTCCGGGGACGGCGCAGGGATGCAGGTGATCGGATGATGGCGGGCGAAGGGGTGGTCGACGGGGACTGGGAGTACCGGCCGCTGCGGCTGCCGGCCGGTGTCTCCCGTCGCACGGCGACGACGCAGCTGGCGATCCACGCGGAGTTCGCCGGGTGGGAGCTGTCGCGGACGTTGCTGTTCGGCGACGGGTCGCGCAAGGTGTGGCTGCGCCGCAAGCGGACGGCCGCCGTGATGCCGGGTGTGATCACCTAGACCGGGTCGCGCGGGGGTCGCGGACGTCACCGCCGGGCGGTGGCGGCGGGTCCGCCCGGCCTGGGGACCGGTCGTCCCGCCGGCCCGGGGGAACCACCACACCTGTGGTACCACAGGTGTGGTGAAGCGGGCTTCACCTGCGGCTTCCCGGACCCCACTCCCCTTCAGGCGACTCTCGTCACCGCCGATCGCGGGCTCACCGTGCCACGCCGACGTGCCACCGGCCAGGGCTGGACCCCGAGGTGGACAAGCCTGAGAACCCGCCGCGCGCGACGGCACAGGCCCGCACCGCCCGTGGGGCCCCGCGGGCCCGGGAACGGCGTCCCCGCCGCGGCGGCAACCGCGACACCGTGGTCCGGGATGGCCGCTCCAGGAAGGGCAGGGTCGGGCCGACGGCCCGACCCTGCCCCACGACTGCCTGCGTGAGCGGCCCGGGCTAACCCCGGACGGCCCCTTCCAGCAGTCCTCGGTGGCGGATCATCCAGGCGGCCGACCGGGCCCGCCAGGACAGCGCCCACAGCGGCCCCGGGTCGGTCGAGTCCGGGGTGATCCCCGCGTACGTCGCCTCGGCGGCGCAGTCGCGGATCGCGAACTCGATCATCCGGCCGACGAGCCCGTCCCGGTCGCGGGACGGGAGGCCGTAGCCGTCGAGGAACAGTCCCAGCTGCCGGGCGCGGTGGTCCGCGTCGGGCAGGTCGTTGCGCTCGGCGACGTCGTCGTCGTGCAACTGGGCGTTCCACCACGCCGCGGCGGCGATCTCGTCGAGTCGGTCGACGGGGCCGGCGAGGGTCCAGTCGACGAGCCCGACGGGGAGGCCGTCGCGGGCCACGATGTGCCACGGACCGGCGTCGCAGTGCCCGATCACGGTGTCGGGGCCGGTGTGGCGCATCCACCAGGGCTGCCACACCGCGTCGGGCGGCGGTCGGAACCCGGCGGTGGCGTGGTGCAGGTCGCGCAGCAGCGCACCGGCCTGCCGGACGCCCTCGTCGGTCCACGCGTGCGGGTGCACGATGGTTCCGTCGAGGTAGGTCAGGACTTCGTTGCCGTCGGCGTCGATGCCGTCGCCGACCACGCGGGGCGCGCCGGTGAAGCCGACGTCCTCCAGGTGGCGCAGCAACGCGTGGACGGTCGTGGTCCAGGGTCGGGCGGGACGCAGGACGGTCCCGTCGGAGTAGGTGACGTCGCTCGGTCCGCCTTCGGCCGCGGTCAACGGCTGTGCGGGTGGTCCGGATTGTGCGGGACGCACGGATTTCTCCTCGTGGAGTGCGGTACGCGGGTCACGGCACCGCGCGCGGCGATGCCTGCGGCCCGGGGGAGGAACCCCGCGGGCCGGTGAGGACCGCTCCGAGTCGAGGAGGGGTGCGCGCTCTGTCTGGCCGCTACGGCCGACGCCGTGTCGGCGGCGCGGTCAGCGGGCGGCGCGCTCCCCGGCCGGAGCGATCGTGACTCCACCGGAAACCACGCACGTCATGATCGACCTCCCGGACACCCGAACCTTGATCAGCCGGACGGGACCGACGCTACCGGCCCGCCCCGGCCCCCTCAACCGGTCTACGGGGTGGTCGGCGGGGGACGGCGTCGAGGATCCGCTTGTCGGCACCGTGCGGACTTCGTCCTCAAGTCTCCGTCGCACCGCGAACCGCGACCGTCGTCCGGTGACGCCGCACGCGGGGTTCAGTCGGTGTCGGCGAGGGCGGCGGTGGGGTCGCGGTGCGGGGTGCCGGTCGGCCACCAGGCGCCGTCGGTGGCGCGGTAGGGGTACCAGCGGCCGTCGCGGCCGTAGCGCAGTTGACGGTCCTCGACGGTCCAGCGGTTGCGCCACACGACCGGTTCGGGCAGTTCGCCGCGGGTCCAGGCGGCGCGGGCGCGGGCGGTGTCGGCGCGGTCGGGGGTCCAGGGGTGTTCGAGGACGTCGAGCGCGGGCGCGCCGCCCTGCCGCCAGGCGCGGACGGCACGCGGGTCGACGTCGAGCCGGGCACGCAGGTCGGGGTGGGTGGCGGCCATGCGGACGCGGTCGCGGCGGTCGTCGGGTGCGGGCCAGTGGCCGGTGGCGAGGACGTCGCGGGCCTTGGCGGCGGCGTCGGCGACGAGCAGCCGCAGCGCGGCGACGTCGAGGCCGGGCGCGGGGTCGAACTCGGGCAGCGGGCCGGGTTCGGCGGGCGGCGGGTCGTCGGGCAGGTCGGGGACGGGATCGGCGTAGGCGACGGTGGCGGGCACGCCGGTCGCGGGTCGCGCGCCGGCGACGACCTCGTCCCGGGTGCGGCCGCGCAGCAGCAACAGGACCCACGGGTCGGCGTCGAGGAGCCAGGACGCCTGGTGGCAGAGGGCGGCGGCGTGGCGGCAGGGCAGTTCCCAGCCGGGGCAGGTGCACTCGGGGTCGAGGTCGCCGATCCCGGGCAGCAGCGGCACGCCCGCGTCGGTGGCGGCGTCGACCAGTTCGCGCGGCATGTCCCGGTCGAGCAGCGCGGCGAGGTGGCCGGTCTTGGCGGCGACCTGGCGCAGGAACCGGTCCCACTCGGCGTCGGTGAGCGGGGTGAGGTGGACGGCGGTCCGGTAGGTGTCCTCGGTGTCGTAGACGGTGGCGGCCAGCCGGCCGGGGCTGACGGTGATGGTGCCGACGAGGCCCGCGTGGGCGTACCGGCGGCCCTGCCGCAGCGGCGCCTGGTCCAGCGACGTGGCCTCCAGCGCCTGCAGCCACGCCCGACCCCACCAGGAACGGGCCCGGCGCACGCCCTTGCCGAACGCGGGGAAGCCCTTGACGCGGTCGCTCATGTGCCGCTCCGGAGTTCGACCAGGTTGCCCAGCTCGTCGTCGGTCAGTTCGGTGAACGCGGCGTCGCCGCGGGCCAGGACGGCGTCGGCGAGGTCGCGCTTGGCGCGCAGCAGGGCGGCGATCCGGTCCTCGATGGTGCCCTCGGCGATGAGGCGGTGCACCTGCACGGGCCGGGTCTGGCCGATGCGGTGGGCGCGGTCGGTGGCCTGGTCCTCGACGGCCGGGTTCCACCACCGGTCGTAGTGCACGACGTGGTCGGCGCGGGTGAGGTTGAGGCCGGTGCCGGCGGCTTTGAGCGACAGCAGGAACACCGGGCACCGCCCGTCCTGGAAGCGGCGCACCATCTCCTCGCGGGCGGCGACGGGCGTGCCGCCGTGCAGGAGCTGGGTGGGGACGCCCCGGCCGCCCAGGTGGCGTTCGAGCAGGCGGGCCATGGCGACGTACTGGGTGAACACGAGCACCGCGCCGTCCTCGGCGAGGATCGTGTCGAGCAGCTCGTCGAGCAGTTCGAGCTTGCCGGAACGGCCGGCCAGGCGCGGCGAGGTCTCCTTCAGGTACTGGGCGGGGTGGTTGCACACCTGCTTGAGGCCGGTGAGGAGCTTGACGACCCGGCCGCGGCGGGCGATGCCGTCGGCCTCGCGGACCTCGGCCATCAGCTCCCGCACGACCGCCTCGTACAGGGCGGCCTGCTCGCGGGTGAGCGCGACCGGCCGGTCCGTCTCGGTCTTGGGCGGCAGCTCGGGCGCGATGCCGGGGTCGGTCTTGCGGCGGCGCAGCAGGAACGGCCGCACGAGCCGGGCGAACCGCTCGGCGGTGTCGCGGTCGTGGTCGGCCTCGATGGGCCCGGCCCAGCGGGCCTTGAACGCGGCGCGGGTGCCGAGCAGCCCGGGAGTGGTCCAGTCGAGGATCGCCCACAGGTCCGCCAGGGCGTTCTCCACCGGGGTGCCGGTGAGGGCGACGCGGGCGCGGGCCGGGATGCGGCGCAGCGCGCGGGCGGTGTCGGAGGTCGGGTTCTTCACGTGCTGCGCCTCGTCCGCCACGACCAGGCCCCACTCGACGCCGGCGAGCCGGTCGGCGTCCAGGCGCATCGTGCCGTAGGTCGTGAGCACGAAACCCTCGTGCGCGACCTCGCGGCGCGGGCCGTGGAAGCGGCGCACGGGCACACCGGGCGCGAACCGCTCGACCTCGCGCTGCCAGTTGCCCATCAGCGACGCCGGGCACACCACCAGCGTGGGGCCGGGGTCGTGGGCGGCGCGGTGCAGGTGCAGCGCGATGAGCGTGACGGTCTTGCCCAGGCCCATGTCGTCGGCCAGGCAGGCGCCCAGGCCCAGCGAGGTCATGCGGTGCAGCCAGCGCAGGCCGTGCAGCTGGTAGTCGCGCAGGGTCGCGGTCAGCGCCGCGGGCGCGGCGATCGGCTCGTCGTCCAGGTCGGTCAGGCGCGACCGCAGCTCCTCCAGCCAGCCGGTGGCGGCGACCTCGACCTCGACGCCGTCGACCGTGGTCGTGCCGGTCAGGGCCGCGCCGAGCGCGTCGATGGCGGAGACCGGTTTGAGGTCGCGTTCGCGGGCGCGGCGGGCCAGCTCGGGGTCGACCAGCGTCCACCGGTCCCGCAGCCGCACGACCGGCCGGGTGGCCTCGGCGAGCAGGTCCAGCTCGGCGGGCGTCAGCGGGTCGTCGCCCAGGGCCAGCCGCCAGTCCACCGAGGTGAGCTGGTCGGGGCCGAAGAACGAGGGCCGGTCGGCAGGGCGGTCGCCGATGACGACCTTCGCCGACAGGTCCCGCACCAAGTCCCTGGGCCAGTGCACGTCCACGCCCGCGGCGGCCAGCCGGACCGCGCCCCGGGCCAGCAGGTCCTCCACGTCGGAGTCCGGCAACGCCACCTCGTCGGGCACCGGCCGGTCCAGCAGCCGCTCCAGCGGCGCCCACGCGCGGGCGGCCCGGCGCACCGCGACCAGCGCGTCGGACCGCGACCGCCGCGTCGCCGACGCCCACAGCTCCGCGGCGTCCACCACGTGCGCCGGCTCGGCCAGGCTGTGCACCTGCACCACGGCCCGGAACGGGCCGAAGCCCTCGATCCGCAACGACACCCGCACGCCCTGGTCGGCCCACTCGCGCAGGTGCGGCACCCGCTGCGGGGCCACGGCCGCGAACGCCGGGCCGCCCGCCGCGTGCACGGCCGCCGCGCCGCGCGGCATGGTGTCGGCCACGGCGTCGAGGAACGCGCGCAGCAGCGGCTCGGCGTCGGGCAGCTCCAGCGGGTCGCGCCCCGGCAGCGGCACGGCCCGCGCGTGCGGCGGCATCGCCGCGGCCAGGTCGCGCACCCGCGCGTGGTCCGCGGCGTCCAACGGCCCCAGCAGCCACGCGTCGAAGTCGCCGTCGGTCACCGCCGGCCGCACCCGGCCGCGCGCCACCAGCTGCAACGCCACCACCACCGCCGCGCCCCAGAACGCGGCCGCCGGGTGGGCGTGCGCGGCCCGGCGGGCCCGGCTCAGCAGCGGCACGGCCTCGGCCACCGGCAGCCGCACCGCGGGCACCGCGCGCCGGGCGCCGTCGGGCGCGGCCACGGTGACCCGGTCGTCGAAGCCCGCGACGTCACCGGGCGCGTCCGGGGCGGGGTAGAAGACGACGGTGGACGTGCGTGGCGGGTCGGCGGCCTCGAACACGACCGCGCACCGCTCCAACCCTGTGTTCAGCGCTCCCCCTCGCTACTCAAATTTGAGCCTACCCCAGCTGCCCGGCTCACCCGGCGATCCCGGCTCGCCCGCCATCCGGTACGCCCCGTCCCCCAACCGCGCCAACAACCCCCGCGTCCACCCCACCCCACCCGACGCGGTGTGCTCCCACAGCCCGAACAGCTCCGTCACGTGCGGCGGCCCACCCCACTCCGCCGCCCGCGCCCGCGCCGCGTCCCGCCGCGCCTCCAACGCCGCCAACCGCTCCGTCAACAACCCCACCGCCTCCGCCCGCCCCAACGACGGCAACATCGCCAACCCCGCCGCCAGCAGGTCCGGCCGCGTCCCCGGACGCCGCAACGCCTCCCGCAACAACCGCCGGTACTCCACCTCCCCCTCCGGGGTGATCTCGTAGTCCGTGCGCGCCGGCGGCACCTCCACGTCGACCAGCCGCCCCTCCTTCGCCAACTGCTTCAACGCGTGGTAGATCGACCCCCACTTGACGTTCGCCCACTCCCCCGCACCCCACGACATCAGGTCGTTCCCCACCAGGTAGCCGTGCGCACGCCCGTACCCGCGCACCACACCGAGCACCAGCAGCCGCGTCGCCGACATCGCGCCCCCAGTCGCCCCACACCCGGATTCCGCGAATCCCGGTTCCGCCGAACAGGGTAAATCGCCGAGGATGGACGGGTGACGCCCGCCACGATCGACGACGCACAGCGACGAGCCCGCCTCGCCACCCGCCACCTGCTCGCCCGCCCCACCGACACACCCGAGCAGGTCGCCGACGCCCTCGTCGGGCTGCACGCCACCGACCCCGCCACCGTCCACCTCTCCGCCTGCGCCCGCCTCCGCGACCCCTCCGTCGCCGCCGTCGAAGCTGCCTTCTACGACCGGCACACCCTCGTCCGCCTGCTGTGCATGCGCCGCACCATGTTCGCCGTCACCGCCGACACCGCACCCGTCGTCCAGGCCGCCGCGGGCGCCGCCATCGCCGCCGCCGAACGCCGCAAGCTCCTCACCCACCTCGCCGACGGACTCGGCTGGACCCCCGAACGCCTCGCCGAGGTCGAAGAGGACACCCTCGCGGCCCTGCGCCGCCGCGGCCGGGCCACCACCACCGAACTCACCCGCGACGTCCCCGCCCTCCTCGAACAGGTCCTCGTCGCACCCGGCAAGCGCTACGAAACCCGCCAGAACGTCTCCAGCCGCATCATCCGCGTCCTCGCCGCCGACGGCCGCATCCGCCGCGGCCGCCCCCTCGGCACCTGGCTCGGCACCCAGTTCCGCTGGGAACCCGCCACACCCTGGCCCGACCTCGACCCCGCCGGGGCCCGCGCCGAACTCGCCCGCCGCTGGCTCGCCTCCTACGGACCCGGCACCGAAACCGACCTCAAGTGGTGGACCGGCTGGACCCTCGCCCACACCCGCCAGGCCCTCGCCGCCGCCGGCGCCGTCCAGGTCACCCTCACCACCGGCCCCGGCCACGCCCTGCCCGACGACCTCGACCCCGTCCCCGAACCCGAACCCGCCGCCGCCCTCCTGCCCGCCCTCGACCCCACCCCCATGGGCTGGCAGACCCGCGACTGGTACCTCCCCGACCGACACCGCCCCCACCTGTTCGACACCGCCGGCAACGTCGGCCCCACCGTCTGGTGGCGCGGCGCCGTCGTCGGAGGCTGGGCCCAACGCCCCGACGGCGACATCGCCTGGCGCCTCCTCGACGACGTCGGCGCCGACGCCCGCGCCGCCATCACCCGCGCCGCCGAACGACTCGCCACCTGCCTCGACGGCGCACGCGTCATCCCCCGCTTCCGCACCCCACTGGAGAAGGAGCTGGCGAAGTGATCCACCTGCGACCCCTCGACGACTCCGGAGTGGAACGCCTCCTCGGCCTCGCCGTCGCCGACACCGACCCCGCCGACGTCATGCCACCCGGCTGGACCGTCGACCGACCCGACGAGTTCCGCGACTTCTACCGCGACCTCCAACCCGACGCCTACGAGATCGTCGACGGCGACCGCACCGTCGGCATGGCCCGCCTCACCGCCCACGGCGACATCGGCATGTGGCTCGTCCGCTGCGCCCGCGGCCGCGGCACCGGCCCCGCCACCCTCCACCGCCTCAAGGACGAAGCCGCCCGACGCGGCATCACCACCCTCGTCGCCCACACCACCACCGACAACCACGCCGCCCTCGCCGCCCTCCGCAAAGCCGGCGCCGCCCTCCACACCGACGGCCCCCGCGCCACCGCCCGCCTCACCGTCGAACCCGCCCGCGACCCCGACGACGCCGTCACCTGACCCCGAACCGACCCACCACCACCGTCGCCGACAACTCCTCGTCCGACACCACCTCCGCGCGCAACCCACCCCGCGCGAACGCCTCCACCGTGCCCGCCGCCTGCACCGCACCCGTCTCCACCAACACCACACCACCAGGCGCCAACCACCGCGCCGCACCCGCGACCACCCGCCGCTGCACGGCCAACCCGTCCACCCCGCCGTCCAACGCCACCCGGGGCTCGAACTCCCGCGCCTCCGGCGGCATCAACCCGATCGACCCCGTCGGCACGTACGGCGCGTTCGCCACCAACACCTCCACCCGCCCCGCCAACGACACCGGCAACGGCCCGTACAGATCACCCTCGTACACCCGACCCCCACCCACGTTCCGCCGGGCACACGCCACCGCCACCGGATCCACGTCCACCGCGTGCAACTCCACCCCCGGCACCCGGTCCACCACCACCGCACCCACCGCACCCGACCCGCAACACAGATCCACCACCACCCCACCCGGCCGCGCCCCCTCCACCGCCAACCGCGCCAACAACCCCGTCCGCCGCCGCGGCACGAACACCCCCGGACCCACCACCACCCGCAACCCGCAGAACTCCGCCCACCCCACCACGTGCTCCAACGGCGCCCCCGCCACCCGACGCGCCGTCAACGACGCCAACTCCTCCGGACCACGCGCGGCCTCCACCAACACCCGCGCCTCGTCCTCGGCGAACACACAACCCGCGGCACGCAGCCGCGCGACGACCTCGAAGACCCTCACCGTGAAACGCCTCTCGCGAAGAAACCCGCAGGCGCCCCTCACACCGCCACGACACGGCCGGAAGCGACCCGACGCACACCACCGAAAATGGGTCCCACCTCCCCGAGCCGCGCGAACCGCCACACCCTACCCCACCGACGACGCCCCACCGGCCCGCGCCACCGCCGCCTCCACCCCGTCCAACAACACCTCCAACCCCACCTCGAACGCCTCCACCGCACCCCGCTCCACGAACGACACCCCCGCCCCCGACCCCTCCGCCCCCAACCACGCCGACAACGGGAACCGCTCCGCGAAATCCGGCGCCACCTCCGCCAACACCCCCGACCGCGACCACCACCACTCCTCGTCCGACAACCCCGTCTCCCGCGCCGCCCGCCGCGCCTCCGCCACCACCCCCGCCGCACCCCGCACGAACTGCACCACCGCACCCACCACACCCCGCACCACCGGCGCACCCAACCCCGTCGACCGCAGGATCCCCAACAACCCCTCCACCATCGCGAACTCGTTCGGCCCCAACACCGGCCGCGCCTGCGACACCTGCAACACCCACGGGTGCGCCAGGAAGAACCCCCGCGCGTCCACCGCCCACGCCCGCAACGCCACCCGCCACCCGGCGTCCACCGGGTACTGCGCCGGGAACCCGCCCAACACCCGGTCGCACATCAGGTCCACCAACTCCGCCTTGCCCGGCACGTACGCGTACAACGCCATCGCCGAACGCCCCAACCGCTCCCCCACCGCCCGCATCGACAACCCCGCCAAACCCTCCCGGTCCGCCACCTCCACCGCCGCGTCCACGATCGCGTCCACCGACAACCCCGGACCACCACCACCCGGCGCACGCCACAACAACCGCAACGACCGCCCCGCGTCACCCTGCCCCGCGAACACTGCCACTTGCCGCCCCTTTACGCCCTAAAGTATCGTGCGCCGGTCACCTTACGACATAAACAAACCAGGGGGAAACACGCATGCCCGCACCCGCCGACAGCCACGACGCCATCCAGGTCCGCGGCGCCCGCGAGAACAACCTCGCCGACATCTCCCTCGACATCCCCAAACGCCGCCTCACCGTCTTCACCGGCGTCTCCGGCTCCGGCAAGTCCTCCCTCGTCTTCGGCACCATCGCCGCCGAGTCACAACGACTCATCAACGAGACCTACACCGCCTTCATCCAATCCTTCATGCCCAGCCTCGGCCGCCCCGACGTCGACGCCCTCCGCAACCTCAGCGCCGCCATCGTGGTCGACCAGGAACGCCTGGGCGCCAACTCCCGCTCCACCGTCGGCACCGCTACCGACGCCCACACCATGCTCCGCATCCTCTTCAGCCGACTCGGCCGACCCCACATCGGCACCTCCGCCGCCTTCAGCTTCAACCTCCCCGAAGGCATGTGCACCCACTGCGAAGGACTCGGCCGCGTCTCCACCGTCGACCCCGACCAACTCGTCGACCGCACCAGATCGCTCAACGAAGGCGCCATCACCGTCCCCGGCTTCACCGTCGACAACTGGTACGTCCAGACCTACGTCCACTCCGGCTTCTACGACCCCGACAAAAAACTCCAGGACTTCACCGACGAAGAATGGGACGCCCTCCTCAACCGCGACACCACCAAAGTCAAAATCGGCAAGACCAACGTCACCTACGAAGGACTCCTCGTCAAAGTCCAACGCCTCTACCTCGGCAAGGACCGCGAATCCCTCCAACCCCACATCCGCGCCTTCGTCGACCGCGCCGTCACCTTCACCACCTGCCCCGACTGCCACGGCGCCCGCCTCAACGCCGCCGCCCTCTCCTCCAAGATCGACGGCCTCACCATCGCCGACTGCTCGAGCATGCAGATCAGCGACCTCGCCGACTGGGTCGCCAAGATCACCGACCCCTCCGTCGGCCCCATGCTCACCACCCTCAAGGAACTCCTCGACAACCTCGTGGAGATCGGCCTCGGCTACCTCAGCCTCGACCGACCCGCCGCCACCCTCTCCGGCGGCGAGGCCCAACGCGTCAAGATGGTCCGCCACCTCGGCTCCGCCCTCACCGACATCACCTACGTCTTCGACGAACCCACCACCGGCCTGCACCCCCACGACATCCAGCGCATGAACGAACTCCTCCTGCGCCTGCGCGACAAGGGCAACACCGTCCTCGTGGTCGAGCACAAACCCGAGACCATCCGCATCGCCGACCACGTGGTCGACCTCGGCCCCGGCGCCGGTGTCGCCGGCGGCCACATCACCTTCACCGGCACCGTCGCCGAACTCCGCGCCTCCGACACCCTCACCGGCCGCCACCTCGACCACCGCGCCCGCCTCCGCGACCACGTCCGCACCCCCACCGGCCGGCTCCCCATCACCGGCGCCACCCTGCACAACCTCAAGGACGTCAGCGTCGACATCCCCCTCGGCGTCCTCACCGCCGTCACCGGCGTCGCCGGATCCGGCAAGAGCTCCCTCGTCCACGGCTCCCTCGCCCACCGCGACGACGTCGTCACCGTCGACCAGTCGCCCATCCGCGGCTCCCGCCGCTCCAACCCCGCCACCTACACCGGCCTGCTCGACCCCGTCCGCACCGCCTTCGCCAAGGCCAACGGCGTCAAACCCGCCCTCTTCAGCGCCAACTCCGAAGGCGCCTGCCCCCAGTGCAAGGGCATCGGCCTCGTCTACACCGACCTCGCGATGATGGCCGGCGTCGCCACCGTGTGCGAGAAGTGCGAGGGCAAGCGGTTCACCGCCGAAGTCCTCACCCACACCCTGCGCGGCAAGAACATCAGCGAGGTCCTCGCCATGTCCGTCACCGAGGCCCGCGACTTCTTCACCGAGAAGCAGGCCAAGGCGATCCTCGACCGGCTCGTCGACGTCGGCCTCGGCTACCTCTCCCTCGGCCAGCCCCTCACCACCCTCTCCGGCGGCGAGCGGCAACGGCTCAAGCTCGCCATCCACATGGCCGAGAAGGCGTCCACCTACGTCCTGGACGAGCCCACCACCGGCCTGCACCTCGCCGACGTGGACCAGCTGCTTGCCCTGCTCGACCGGCTCGTGGACGACGGCAACACGGTGATCGTGATCGAGCACCACCAGGCCGTCATGGCGCACGCCGACTGGATCATCGACCTCGGCCCCGGCGCGGGCCACGACGGCGGCCGCGTCGTCTTCACCGGCACCCCGGCCGACCTGGTCGAGCACGGCGGCACGCTGACCGCCCAGCACCTCCGGCAGTACGTCGCGGGTTGATCGTCTCGGCCGTTTTTGGTGGAGTCTTGCCCCGGTGGTGCCCGAGCCACCGGGGCAAGACTTGTTTTAGTCAACACTGAAGTTATCGAGATCGTTGACCAGTGGGGCGAGCGTCATCCCATCGGGGTGTCCGGCCCGTCGCCGCGGGAAGAGGAACCACGCCATGACCGCGTTCCCCCTGGAGCCCACGCCGATCCACGTGCCCGACGAGGTCCTGGACGACCTGCGCGCCCGGCTCGCGCTCACCCGCCCGCCGGTGGACGAGGGGAACGAGGACTGGTCCTACGGCGTCCCGGCGGGCTACCTCCGCGAGCTGGTCGCCCACTGGCGCGACGGCTACGACTGGCGCGAGGCCGAGGCCGCCATCAACGCCTACGAGCACCACCGGGTCACCGTCGACGGCGTCCCGGTGCACTTCCTGCGCAAACCCGGCCGCGGCCCCCGCCCGATCCCGCTCATCCTCACCCACGGCTGGCCGTGGACGTTCTGGCACTGGTCGAAGGTGATCGACCCGCTCGCCGACCCGGCCGCGACCGGCGGCGACCCCGCCGACGCGTTCGACGTCATCGTGCCGTCGCTGCCCGGCTTCGGCTTCCCCGGCCCGCTGACCGGCTTCCCGGACGTCAACTTCTGGAAGGTCGCCGACCTCTGGCACAGCCTGATGACCGGGACCCTAGGCCACGACCGGTACGCGGCGGGAGGCTGCGACATCGGCGGGATCGTCTCCAGCCAGCTCGGCCACAAGTACGCCGACTCGCTGTACGGCATCCACATCGGCTCCGGGCTGCCGCTCGACTTCTTCACCGGCCCCCGCGCCTGGGACTTCGCCCGCAACCGGCCCCTCACCGACGACCAGCCCGCCGACGTCCGGGCCCGCATCGTCGAGCTGGACCACCGCTGGGCCTCGCACCTCGCGGTGCACGTGCTCGACGGGGCCACCCTCGCCCACGCGCTGAGCGACTCCCCCGCCGGGCTGCTCGCCTGGCTGCTGCGCCGCTGGCACGCCTGGAGCGACAACGGCGGCGACGTCGAATCGGTGTTCACCAAGGACGACCTGCTCACCCACGCCACGATCTACTGGGTGAACAACTCCATCGCCACGTCGATGCGCTACTACGCCAACGCCAACCGCCACCCCTGGAGCCCTTCCCACGACCGCACCCCGGTCGTGCAGGCCCCGGTCGGCATCACCTTCGTCACCCACGAGAACCCGCCGGGCGTGCACACCGCCGAGGACCGCGTCCGCGCGTTCCGCGACGGTCCCCTGGCCGGGTGGTTCAACCACGTCAACGTCACCGCGCACGACCGCGGCGGCCACTTCATCCCCTGGGAGAACCCCGACGCGTGGGTGGACGACCTGCGCCGCACGTTCCGCGGCCGCAGGCCCTGAGGCCGCCGCCGAGCCCCTCCCCCGCACCCGAGCGGCGACCGCGCCCCGAAACGGTCGCCGTTCGGAACTCCGCAGGTCGTTCCCACTGCCGGCCGATTGTCCGGTCCCCGGCGCTGCTCTAACGTTGCCGATCACGTCCGCGCGAACGTGATCGCAGAACCTCCGCTCCCCGGCCGGCCCGTCCCGCAGTGGGCCTGCCGGAACCCCTGCACGAGGGAGAACCCTGCAATGGGAGACGTTCGCGGATCCAGACGTGCCCTGATCGGGCTCGCCACGGTCGCGGTCACCGCCGCGGCGCTGGCCACCGGCGCCACACCGGCCGCGGCCGAGGGCGACATCGTCGGCACGGGCAACCCGACCGCCATCAAGGACAGCTACATCGTCGTCTACGACGAGCTGTCCACCCAGAGCGTCGACGCGCTCACCGCCGACCTCAGCGCCAAGTACGACGCCAAGGTCGACTACACCTACCGCCACGCGCTCAAGGGCTTCGCGGGCACGCTGTCCGAACGGGCCGCGCGCCGCCTCGCCGCCGAGCCCGGCGTGGCCTACGTCCAGCAGAACGGCGAGGTCAAGACCACCGCGACCCAGCCGAACCCGCCCTCCTGGGGCCTGGACCGGATCGACCAGCGCGACCTGCCGCTGGACTCGTCCTACACCTACCCCAACGACGGCTCCGGCGTCACCGCGTACATCATCGACACCGGCATCCGGACCACGCACTCCGACTTCGGCGGGCGCGCGTCCTGGGGCACCAACACGGTCGACACCAACAACACCGACTGCAACGGCCACGGCACCCACGTCGCCGGCACGGTCGGCGGCACCGCGCACGGCGTCGCCAAGGGCGTGCGGCTGATCGCGGTCAAGGTGCTCAACTGCTCGGGCTCCGGCTCGTTCGCGGGCGTCGCCGCGGGCATCGACTGGGTCACCGGGCACCACACCTCCGGCCCGGCCGTGGCCAACATGAGCCTCGGGGGCTCGGGCAGCGACCCGACCGGCGAGGCCGCGGTGCGCAACTCGATCGCCGACGGCGTCACCTACGCCATCGCGTCGGGCAACTCCAACGCCAACGCCTGCAACTTCACCCCGGCCCGCGTCGCCGAGGCCATCACGGTGAACGCCTCCACCAACACCGACGCCCGCGCCTCGTTCTCCAACTGGGGCACGTGCACGGACATCTTCGCCCCGGGCCAGAACATCACCTCGGCGTGGATGACCAACGACACGGCCACCAACACGATCAGCGGCACGTCCATGGCGGCGCCGCACGTCGCGGGTGGCGCGGCCCTCCTGCTCGGCGCCACGCCGTCGTTGACGCCCGCGCAGGTCGCCGCCGCGATGATCACCAACTCCACCGCCAACAAGATCACCAGCCCCGGCACCGGCTCGCCGAACCAGCTGCTGTTCGTCAACACCGGCGGCGGCCCCGGCCCCGGCACGCCCGCGGTCACCCCGCCGGGCAACCAGACCGGCACCGTCGGCGTCGCCACCAGCCTGCAGCTGAAGGCGTCCGGCGGCACCCCGCCCTACACCTGGTCGGCCACGGGCCTGCCGCCCGGCCTGGCGATCGCGGCCGGCACCGGCCTGATCTCCGGCACGCCGACCACCGCCGGCGCCTACACCGTCACCGCCACGGTGACCGACAGCGCCGGCAAGTCCTCGAGCGCCACGTTCTCCTGGACCGTCAACCCGGCCGGCGGCGCGTGCGCCGCGCCCGGCGAGAAGCTGGTCAACGGCGGGTTCGAGAGCGGCACCACCGGCTGGTCCGACGGCACCTGGACGATCGGCGCCTGGACCGGTGCGGGCGCGCCGCGCACCGGCTCCCGCTCCTCCTGGATCGGCGGCTACGGCTACACCAGCACCGAGACGCTGAGCCAGACCGTCACCATCCCGGCGGGCTGCGCCAACACCACGCTGTCGCTGTGGCTGAAGATCAGCACCGACGAGTACGAGCCGGACGTGTTCGACACCCTGACCGTCAAGGCGGGCTCGACCACCCTGGCGACCTACACCAACCTCAACCCCTCGGGCTACCAGGTGCGCACCTTCAACCTGGGCGCGTACGCGGGCCAGAGCGTCACGCTGAGCTTCGTCGGCGCGGAGGACTGGTCCTACCAGACCTCGTTCGTGCTGGACGACATCTCGGTGACCGCGGCCTGATCACCGGCGCGTGGGGAGGGTCGGTCCGCCGGCCCTCCCCACGTCCGTGCTCAACAGGCGATCGGGGACGAGCCCACCGCGACGTCGTCGTACCAGAGGGTGTTCGCGCCGTCGCCGTAGCTCTCCCAACCCAGCCGCAGGTCGGTGACGCCGGGCCGCCAGTTGGTCTTGCGCAGCCACTGGGAGTCGATGTCGGGCGTGGACACGCCGTCGGCCACCAGGCCCTCGACCACCGAGCCGTTCAGCGAGGTGGACAGCCGGCCCGCCGGGTCGACGGTGAACTGCACGCAGTTCCACTGGCCGGTCGGCAGCGGCTTGCTCTTCGACACGCCGGTCGGGCTCTGCTCGGGCAGGGTGGCGTCGTCGGACTCGCGGTTCCACTGCAGCGCCGCGTTCTGGCCGCCCATGCGCAGGTCCTTGCCGCCGTCGTTCGCGTCCTTCATGGCCATGAAGGTCACGTGCGCCATCGGCAGGGCCGTGGTGTGGCGGACGTAGAACCGGCCGTGCACGGTGGACGACCCGGAGATCGGCGTGCCGAAGAAGATGTGGTTGCAGTAGCCGGACGCGCCGTTGACCCGCACCGACTTGCGGCCGCTGTGCGCGACCGAGCTGTCGATGGCGACCGAGCCCTGGCCGGTGCAGTTGGCCGCGCCGACGGTCCAGCGGCCGCCCGGGGTGGACCCGGTCTGCTGCTCGAAGTCGTCGCACACCGTCGCCGTGCCGCAGCCGACCGGCACGGTGGACGTGGTCGTCGTCGTGGACGTGGTCGTCGTCGTGGTGGTGGTGAACGTGTCCGTGGGCCACGTGGACGTGGTCGTCGGACCGTCGCCGCTGCACGAGACGCCGTTGAACGCGAAGTCGGTCGGGACCGCGTTCGTGCCGCTGTAGGACGCCTGGAAGCCGAACTGGGCGCTCGCGCCCGTGCCGAGCGTGCCGTTCCACGGCATGTTGGACGCCGTCACCACGGCGCCGGACTGCCTCACGTCGGCGCTCCACCCGGAGGTGACCGCCTGGTTGCCCGAGAAGGTCCAGGTGAGCTTCCACGAGGTGACCGGAGCGGACTGGTTGGTCACGGTCACGTTGGCGGTGAACCCGTTGGACCACTGGTTGAGCTTGTAGTCCACGGCGCAGACGGGAGCCGCACCCGCCGTGCTGGTCCCGCCGATCACCACCAAACCGGCTATCGACACCACAGCGGCCACCGCCGCCAGCAGATTTCGCACAACAACCCCTTCGTTGTCGTTTCTGGGAGCGTTCCCAGAAACTGACTGTAACGATCCCGTCACCGCATTGGAATACTCCGGCTGCCGCAACGGTCACTCGAACGAAGGGCGGGGTCACCACGGCGCAGCGCGCACGGCACCGGCTCCCGCGTGCCCGGCGACCGTGCTGCCTCCGGGCACCTAGCCCCGGCGCGCGGGCTCAGCCCAGCACGGTGACCGCGCCGCGCCCGCCGTCCACCCGGACGCGGTCGCCGGTCCTGATGCGGGAGGTGGCGTTGCCGCAGCCGACGACGGCCGGGATGCCCAGCTCACGGGCGACGATCGCGGCGTGCGACAGCGGTGCGCCGACGTCGGTGACCACGGCGGCGACGCGCGGGAACAGCGGGGTCCAGCCGATGTTCGTCACCGTGGTCACCAGCACCTCCCCCGGCTCCAGCGCCTCGCCCCCGGCGACGTCGTGGACGACCCGCGCCACGCCCTCCACCACGCCCGCCGCGCCGGGGAAGCCGGACACCTCGTCGCCCGGGGGTGCGGCGGAGGCGTCGTGGACGTCGGACCGGCGGTTCGGGTCGGCGGCCCACGCCTCGGGGTCGAACCGGCCGCGGATCACCGTCGGGTACGGCGGCAGCGCGCGGTACCGGTCGTAGGCGGCGCGCCGCGCCGGCACCGCCGTCAGCGGCGTCCCGTCGCCGCCGAGCACGCGCACGGTCTCGTCGATCGACAGGAAGAACACGGCGTCGCCGTGCCCGGTCACCTCGCCCGCGCGCACCAGGAACGCCCTCAGCACGGCGAACGTGCGGGCGAACTCCGTCCGCGCGCGTTCCCGCTGCCGGGCCAGCCGGGCGACCCGCGCCACCCGGCGGCGCATCGCGGCGACCCGGCCGGGGTGCGCCGCCCGCAGCCGCTCCCACGCGGCGTCGCGCACCGCCGCCTGCCGGGCCAGCAGCTCCTCCGGGTCGACGCCGTGGTCGTCCGGGCGGGGCCAGTCCGGGTCCTCGGCCGGGCGCGGCGCGGACACCTCGAACTCGTCGGCGAACCGGTGGCCGTACTGCCGGACGTAGTCCTCGCGGGTGATCTCGCCGCGCCGCAGCCGCGCCAGGCCCAGCACCGGGCCCAGGCTCTCCAGCTCCCCCGCCGCGCCGTGCGCGCCGGTCAGCAACGCGGTGGCGTCCTCCGGCCCCACCAGCCGCTCCAGCCGGCGGCGGACCTTCAGCGCCGACAGGGAGCCGGTGCGCGCGCCGGCGTCGAACACCCTGGCCTCCACGTGCAGCACGTCGTGCACGTCGGACTCCCACAGGGCGAGCAGCTCGGCGGGCGTGGCGGCGGCGCGGAAGGCGGCGTGCAGCCCCTCCGCGCGGGCCGGCGCGGCGGCCAGCAGGCCGTCGATCCTGGCCCGGTACTCCCGGCCCTGCCGCAGGAACGGCACCACCGCGCCGACCGCGGCGCGCAGCACGGCCGGGCGCGACAGCGGCAGCGGCGGCGCCTCCACGCCCGCCGGGATGCGACCGAAGTGCTGCTCCGCCGTCCGGAGCAGGAAGCGGCCGAGGCCGAGCGCCCGGCCGACCGCCAGCGCGGCGCTGAGGTTGAGGTAGAACCGGCCGCCGATGTTGCCCGACGTGGGGTGCCCCGCGATCGGGGGTTGCGCGAGCGCGCGGGCGAGCGACCAGGTGGCGGGCGTCATCACGCTCGGCACCGCTTCGCGCAGGTTCGCGCACGTCCACAGGTAGTCGCCGCGCAGGGTGTCGTTCCAGACCTCGGCGAGCGCGGTGATCGGCCGCGCCTGGAGCACCGCGACCCGGTCGCCCGCCACGGCCCACTCGACGTCCACCGGCACGCCGAACAGGTCCTGGATCCGCGTGCCGAGCGCGGCCAGCTCCCGCACCCGGGCGTCGGGCAGCAGGTCGCCCGACCGGCGGATCCCGCCGTCGGCGGTCACCACGTACTCGTCGGGCGTGACCGACCCGCCCACCAGGGCCTCCCCCGAGCCGGGCGCGGCGTTGACCACGGTCTCCGTGCGCGCGCCCGTGACCGGGTTGGCGGTGAACAGCACACCCGCCGCTTCGGCGGGCACCATCTCCTGCACCACCACGGCGATGGCCACGTCGGTGATGTCGTGGCGGGCCCGGTAGGCGATGGCCCGGGCCGTCCACAACGACGCCCAGCAGCGCTTGACCGCGGCCAGCACCGCGTCGAGGCCGGTCACGTCGAGGAACGTGTCGTGCTGGCCCGCGAACGACAGGTCGGGCAGGTCCTCGGCGGTCGCCGACGACCGCACCGCGACCGGGCCGGCCGGCAGGTGCGCGCGGATCGCGTCGGCCACCTCCGCCGGCAGGTCGCGGCGCTCGAAGGCGGCGGCGATGGCGACGGCCGGGTCGGCGCCGGACAGCGCCGCGCGGATCTCGCCGTCGAGGTCCGCGGCGAACCGGCGGTAGGCGTGGGTGGTCAGGTGGAAGCCGTCCGGCACGGGCAGCCCGGCGGCGGCGAGCCGGGCCAGGGAGGCGCCCTTCCCGCCAACTGTCCCCAGGTCCGCGTCGCGGTCCGCGAGCGGCAGCACCAGCGCGGTCGTCCCCATGGGTCGAGCTTGGCACCGATGGGGACGTCCCGTCGGCGGAACGGCGTCATCGGGAACCTCAGCGGCGCCCGGCCGGCTCACCCGCGGTCCGGGCGGGCGTGGGCGAGCGGGTCAGGGCGACACCGACCAGGACCACGGCCATGCCCGCCACGACGCGGACCGTCAGCGGCTCGTCCAGCACGAGCGCGCCCAGCGCGACGGAGACCACGGGCAGCAGGTAGCCGACCGTGGCGGCGCTGGTCGGGCCCTCGTCGGCGATGATCCGGTAGTTGAGGACGAACGTGGCCCCGGTGCCGAAGACGCCGAGCACCACGACGGCGACGATCGCGGTGGCGTTGGGCGTGGTCGGGGCGTGGTCGAACGGCAGCAGGAGGGCGCTCAGGCCGGTGGCGGCGGTGAGCTGGGCGGCCGAGACGGCCAGGGGCCCGCCGTGGCCGACGAGCCTGCGCCCCATGTAGGCGAACGCGACCGCGTAGCTGACCGCCGCGCCGAGCAGCGCGAGCGCGCCGACGCCCGACACGCCGTGCCGCCAGGGGGCGAAGATCAGCAGGACGCCCGCGAAGCCGAGTACCAGGCCGGTGACGCGGGCGGGTGTGAGGCCGCGGTCCGTGCCGAGCCCGAGTCCGATGAGTAGCGAGAACAGCGGGGTCGTGGCGTTGAGGACGCCCGCCACGCCGGAGTCGACGGTCTGCTGGCCCACGGCGAAGAGCAGGAACGGCAGGGTGTTGCAGAAGAACGCGGCGACCAGGAGCCGGCCCCACAGCCCCCGGGGCAGCCGCTGGCCGCTCGCGCGGGCCAGGACGAGCAGGACGGCCGCGCCCAGCGCGGAGCGCGCGACCGTGATCTGCGCCGGCGACAGGCCGGTCAGGGCCAGGTCGATCCACAGGAAGCAGGAGCCCCACAGCAGGGCCAGCAGTCCCATCCGCACCGCGCCACGTCCGGTCATGAGGCCACCGTCCCCCACGACCGTCTTCAAGAAAAGTGAAACCTCGTGACCGCGCGTTAAGCAGCACTACAAGATCATCCCGAACGTGGAACTCGGGGGTCCCCAACGTTCGACACTCGGGTCCCGGACGTAGGACTCACGCGTGAGTCCTACGTCCGGAACGCGTGTGTCCTACGTCCGGGACCCCCGAGTTCAACGCTCAGCGCGTGTGGACGAACAGCGAGTCCACGCCGTGCACGATCGACGCGGTGCGGAACGCGGGCCGCGCGGCGGCCAGGCGCAGGCCCGGGAACCGGCGCAGCAGCGCGGGGTAGGCGGCGCGCAGCTCCATCCGGGCCAGCTCCGCCCCCACGCACCGGTGCGCGCCGTACCCGAACGCCAGGTGCGACGTCGGCGGCCGGGAGGGGTCGAAGTCCGACGCGTCCTCGCGGTTGGCCGCCGACAGCGACACGATCACCACGTCGCCCTCCTCCACCTGCTGGTCGCCGACCTTCAGCGGGTGCCGGGCGAACCTCGGGAACGCCACCTGCACCACGCTCAGGTGCCGCAGCAGCTCCTCCACCAGCGGCGCGGCGGCCGCGTCGTCGTCACGCATCGCGGCACGCGCCGCGTCGTCCTTCAGCAGCACGATCGCGCCCAGCGCCAGCATCGACGCCGTGGTGTCGAACCCCCCGGTCAGCACGCCGTCGGCCAGGCCCGCCAGCTCGACGTCGCTCACGTCGTCCCCGTGCTGGCGGATGATCGAGCCGATCAGCCCGTCGCCCGGCGACCGGCGCTCGCGGCGCACGATCTCCTCCATGTAGGACAGCGACTCCGAGATCGCGCCCAACGCCTGCCCCGCGCCGCCGAACAGGTCGAACCGCGCCGCCGCCAGCTCCTGGAACCGGTCGCGGTCCTCGTAGGGCACGCCCAGCAGCTCGCAGATCGTCAGCGACGGGATCGGCAGCGCGAACTCCTTGACCAGGTCGACCGGCCCGTCGACGGCCTCCATGGCGTCCAGCCGCTCGGTCACGATCGCGTCGATGCGCGGCACCAGCCGCGACAGCCGACGCATGGTGAACTCCGGCGTGAGCAGCTTGCGCAGCCGGGTGTGGTCGGGCGGGTCGGCGAAGCCGAGGCCGCCGGGCGACTGCTCGATGCGCCCGACCGCCGCGCCGAGCCGCGCGTAGTCGTTGCTGAACGCGCCTGTGTCGGACAGCACCTTCCTCGCCTCGTCCTGCCCCGTGACCAACCACACCCGCAAGCCGAACGGCACCGGGATCCGGTGCACCGCGCCGGCCTCCCGCATCCGCTCCAACTCGGCGACCGGCACCACCCCGTCCCGCTTCAACGGGACCAGCGCCCGGTCCGGGAGCAGCGACAACGCCCGCGAACCGATCTTGCCCAGCACCCACCGCGTCGCCGAACGCCGTGCGACCCACGCCACCAAGCCGTCGCGCACGGACGCCAGAGTCGTCATCGAACACCCCTCTTCCCCAGATCGAATCGACCGACGGTAACCGTACGTAGGGGTGAGCAGCATCGCGCTAGAGGCGGATTGACACGACAGGGTCCTTGACAGACGATCGGCAATCGCGCGCGAAACGGGGGAAGCCGGTCGAAATCCGGCGCTGACCCGCAACGGTAGGCCCCTCCCGGGGACGAGCCCGAACACCCGTCGCGCGTGCCACGCTCCTGACACCGTCGAGGTCAACGGGTCGGAGCCCGGGAAGCGGCGAGCACGGCTGTCCGGGGTCCGCTCGCGCCTTGCGCCCCGGAAAGGCAGAACATGTCGTTGAGACGGACCGCCGCCGTCATCGCCGCCGCCGCTGTCACCGCGCTCGCGCTCGCCCCCGCCGCCCGGAGCCAGGACGAGGCGCGGGCGGTGCCGACGACGGACGCGAGCGACGCCGCCGCGGGGTGGCTGGCCCGGCAGCTCGTCGACGGCGACCACTTCCTCTACCCCGGCACGACCTCCCCCGACCAGGGCTCGACGTTGGACGCGCTGTTCGCGTTCACCGCCGCCGGGGTGGCCTCCGACAGCGCGGACAAGGCGCTCGCGTGGCTCGCCCGGCCGGAGGTCATCGCCAACTACCTGCACTTCGACGACCCCGCCGAGTCGTTCGCGGGCTCCTACGCGAAGCTGGCGCTGGCCGTCCAGGTCCGCGGCGGCGACCCGTCGGACTTCGGCGGCGAGGACCTGATCGCGGGCCTCACCGCGTTGCAGGCCCCGTCCGGCCGGTTCGTCAACAAGTCGCAGTACGGCGACTTCTCCAACGGGTTCAGCCAGGCGTTCGCGGTGCTCGCCCTGGACCGCGCGCAGGGCGCGCCGCGGGCCGCCGTGGACTACCTCGTCGGTCAGCAGTGCGGGGACGGCGGCTTCCCGCTGATCCTGGAGGCCACGCCCTGCGTGTCGCACGTGGACGCCACGTCCATGGCCGTGCAGGCGCTGGTGGCCGTCGGCGACACCGCCGCGGCCGGCGAGGCCCTCGACTGGCTGGAGGGCGTGCAGCAGCCCGGCGGCGGCTTCCGCGACGAGGGCGCGACCGACGCGGGCAACGCCAACAGCACCGGTCTGGCCGCGCAGGCGTTGCGCGCGGGCGGCCGCACGGCCACCGCGGACCTCGCCGTCCGGTTCCTCACCTCGCTCCAGGTCGGCTGCACGGCCGCCGAGGCCGACCGGGGCGCGATCGCGTTCGACGCGACGGGCTTCCAGCATGCCTCGTCGTTGCGCGCCAGCGCGCAGGGCGTCCTCGGCCTGGTCGGCGTCGGCTTCGGCGACCTGACGGCCGACGGCGGCACGCCGGGCACGCCGGTGCTGGACTGCCCGGCCACCACCACGTCGTCGACCGCGGCCACCACCACGAGCACCGACACCACGACGACCACCGGCACCGACGCGACCACCACCACGACGGACGCCTCCGTCACGGCCACCACCACGACCGCCGCGGTGGTGGCCGTGACGGCCAACCGGGGCAACCTGGCCCGCACTGGCGCGGACGTCGGCCCGGCGCTGTGGGTCGGCGCGCTGCTGCTGGTCGGCGGGGTGCTCACGGTCCTGTTGTCGCGCAAGCGGTACGCGGATGCGCGGAAGTGACCGGCCGGTGGGCGCGAGCGCTGACGGCGGCGGCCGTCGTCGGGCTCGCGATGACGAACGCCCCGCTGACCGCGCAGGCGGCTGACTGCGCGGGCGTCACGGTCGTCGTGGACTTCCGCTCGTTGGGCGGCGGCGTGCAGACCGGGTGCGCGCCCGGTGACCCCGCCACGGGGACGGACGCGCTCAGCGCCGCCGGATTCGGCTACACGTTCGCCGCCCTCCAGCCGGGGTTCGTGTGCCGGATCAACGGCAAGCCGAGCAGCGACCCGTGCCGGACCACGTCGCCGACCACGGCCTACTGGGGCTACTGGCACGGCCGGCCCGGCGAGTCGTGGGTCTACAGCAGCACGAGCGCGAGCGCGTACGACCCCGCGCCGGGCACCGTCGAGGGCTGGTCGTTCGGCGCGGGCGAGCCGCCGGGCATCGCGCCGCCGGCGCCCGCGCCGAAGCCCGCCCCACCGGCGCCCCCCGCGCCCGACCCCGGGCAACCCGCGCCGAACCCGGCGCAACCGGGTCAACCCGGCCAACCGAATCAGCCGCAACCGCCCGCGCCGCGGCAGCCCGGCCCGCCGACCGCCGAACCCACGCAGCAGACGACCACCACCACGGCGGAGACGACGACCACGCCGCCTTCCTCCGCCGAGGAAACGACGGTCGGCGGCACTTCGTCGAGTCCGGTCGTGCCGACGGACGGCGCGTCACCGGAAGCAGGAGCCGAGCCGACGCCGGACTCGGGCGGCGCGGTCGGCCTGGTGATCGGGATCGTGGTGATCGCCGCGTTGGCCGGCCTCGGGGTGTGGACCGCGCGGCGGCGCGCCAGGGCGGCGGAGTGAGCCTGCACCCCGGTGCGTGGTGGCTGTGGGCGTTGTGCCTGGCCGCCGTCGCGGCCCGCACCACCAACCCGCTGCTGCTGGCGCTGGTGATCGCGGTCGCCGGGTACGTCGCCGTGTCGTGCCGCGAGGACACGCCGTGGGCGAGCGCGTACGGCGTGTTCCTCAAGTTCGCCCTGGTGGTGCTCGCCGTCCGGGTGGTGCTGCACGTGCTGCTCGGCGGTGTGGGCGGGCCGACCGTGCTCGTGACGCTGCCCGAGATCCCGCTGCCCGACTGGGCGAAGGGCATCCGGCTGGGTGGTCCGGTGAGCGCCGAGGGTCTCGCTTTCGCGCTGTACCAGGGGCTCCAGCTCGCCACGTTGCTGTGCTGCGTGGGCGCGGCGAACGCGTTGGCCAACGCCAAGCGGCTGCTGCGGTCGCTGCCGGCCGCGTTGTACGAGGTGAGCGTGGCGGTGGTGGTGGCGTTGACGGTCGCGCCGCAGCTCGTGGCCAGCGCGCGGTCGGTGCGCCGGGCGCGGGCGTTGCGGGGTGACGCGGTGCGCGGCGTGAGGGCGATGCGGGTGCTGATGGTGCCGGTGCTGGAGGACGCGTTCGAGCGGTCCCTGGTGCTGGCCGCGGCGATGGACTCGCGCGGCTACGGCCGGGCGGCGGGGCTGCCGCGGCGGACCAGGGTGCTGACGGGCGTGCTGGTGCTGGGCGGCCTGGTCGGGTTGTGCGTCGGCGCGTACGGGCTGCTCGGCGGCGGCACCCCGAACACGGTCGGCACGCCGATGCTGGCGGCCGGGGCGGCGCTGGCCGTCGCGGGCCTGTGGACCGGGTCGCGGCGGGTGCGGCGCAGCCGGTACCGGCCGGACCGGTGGGGGCCGCGGGAGCTGCTGGTCGCCGCGTCCGGCCTGCTCGCCGCGCTGGCGACGTACCTCGCCCCGGACGGCCTCGGCCGGGCGGCGCTGACCCCGGACACCGTGCCGCTGGTCCCGCCCGAACTGCCGCTGCTGCCCGCGGTCGGCCTGCTGTGCGCGCTCGCGCCCGTTGTCGTCGCCAGGAACAGGATGGGCCAGTGATCCGGTTCGAGAACGTCTCCGTCACCTACCGCGACGCCGCCGCGCCCGCGTTGGCCGGGGTGGACCTGCACGTGCCGGAGGGCGAGCTGTGCCTGGTGGTCGGGCGGACCGGGTCGGGCAAGTCGACGCTGTTGCGCGCGGTCAACGGGCTGGTGCCGCACTTCACCGGCGGCACGCTCACCGGCCGCGTGCTGGTGGACGGCCGCGACACCCGCACGCACCCGCCGCGCGAGCTGGCGGACGTGGTCGGCGTGGTGGCGCAGGACCCGCAGGCCGGGTTCGTCACCGACTCGGTCGAGGAGGAGCTGGCGTACTCGATGGAGTCGCTGGGGCTGCCCAACCCGGTGATGCGCAAGCGGGTCGAGGAGACGCTGGACCTGCTCGGGCTGGCCGACCTGCGCCGACGCCCGCTGGCCGCCCTGTCCGGCGGGCAGCAGCAGCGCGTGGCCGTCGGCGCGGCCCTCACCGCGCACCCGCGGGTGCTGGTCCTGGACGAGCCGACCTCGGCGCTGGACCCCGGCGCGGCGGAGGACGTGCTGGCCGCGGTGCACCGGCTGGTGCACGACCTCGGCATGACCGTGCTGATCGCCGAGCACCGGCTGGAACGGGTCGCGCAGTACGCCGACCGCGTGGTGTGGCTGCCGGGCGGCGGGCTGCCGCCGGTCGCGGGCGACCCCGGTCCGGTCCTGGCGGACGCCCCGGTCGCGCCGCCCGTGGTGCGGCTGGGCCGGCTCGCCGGGTGGAACCCGGTGCCGGTGTCCATCCGGGACGCGCGGCGCAGGGCCGGCCCCTTGCGCGACCGCCTCGCCGCGCCACCCGCATCCACGCCACCCGCGCGCACGTCGTCCACGCCCGCGCCACCTACATCCGCGCCACCCACGCCCACATCCGCGTCGTCCACGTCGTCGCCACCCACGCCCACATCCGCGTCGTCCGCGCCTGCACGGCTCGCGCCGGCGTCGTCCACGTCGTCACCGGCAGCGGGCCTGGTGCGGGTTCGGGACCTGCGGGTCCGCTACTCCGCCGTGGACGCGCTGCGCGGCGTGTCGCTGGACGTCGGCGCGGGTGAGCGGGTCGCGGTGATGGGCCGCAACGGGTCCGGCAAGTCCAGCCTGCTGTGGGCCGTGCAGGGCACCGGCAAGCGGTCCGGCGGCGAGGTGGCGGTGGAGGACGTGGACCCGGCGACGCTGAAGCCCGGACCGCGGCGGCGCGCCGTCGGCCTGGTGCCGCAGCAGCCCGGCGACCTGCTGTACCTGCACACGGTCGGCGGCGAGTGCGCGCAGGCCGACCGCGAGTCCGGCCGGTCCCCGGGCACGTGCCGCGAGTTCCTGGACCGGCTCGCGCCGGGCATCCCGGACGACCGCCACCCGCGCGACCTGTCCGAGGGGCAGCGGCTCGCGCTGGTGCTGGCGGTGGCGCTCACCCCGTCGCCGCGCGCCGTGCTGCTGGACGAGCCGACCCGGGGCCTGGACTACCCGGCGAAGACGCGACTGGCCGAGGCGTTGCGGGACCTCGCCGACGACGGGCACGCGGTCGTGCTGGCGACCCACGACGTGGAGTTCGTGGCCGAGTACGCGACCCGCGTGGTGGTGCTCGCCGAGGGCGAGGTGGTGGCCGACGGGCCGACCGCCGAGGTGGTCACCGCGTCGCCGGTGTTCTCGCCGCAGGTGGCGAAGGTGCTGGCACCGCAGCAGTGGCTGACCGTGGCGGACGTGCGCGCGGCCCTGGCGGCCCGGTGAACGGCGCGCCCGTCCGGATCCGGTCCCGCGCCGCCGTCGCCCTGGGCGTGGCCGCCGCGATCAGCATCGTCGCGTTCGGGTGGCCGCTGCTGGTGTCCGCGGACGCCGTGATCGCCCAAGGCGCGACCGCGCCGTGGGTGTTCGCCCTGCTGCTGCCGCTCGTGCTGGCGGTCGTGCTGGCCGAGATCAGCGAGGGCGGCCTGGACGCGAAGGCCGTGGCGATGCTGGGCGTGCTGTCCGCGCTGGGCGCGGCGATCCGGCCCCTCGGGGCGGGCACGGCGGGTGTCGAGACGGTGTTCTTCCTGCTCGTGCTGGGCGGCCGGGTCTTCGGGCCCGGTTTCGGGTTCGTGCTGGGCAACACGATGCTGTTCGCGTCGGCCCTGCTCACCGGCGGCGTCGGGCCGTGGCTGCCCTACCAGATGCTCGCCGCGGCGTGGGTGGCGCTCGGCGCGGGGCTGCTGCCGCCCGCCCGCGGCAAGGCCGAGTTGGCGCTGCTGGGCGGGTACAGCGCCGCTGCCTCGCTGGTGTACGGGCTGCTGCTGAACCTGTCGTTCTGGCCGTTCGCGCTGGGCGCGGGCAGCACGTCGCTGTCGTTCCAGCCGGGCGCGCCGATCCTGGACAACCTGGTGCGCGTGGTGGCGTTCAGCCTCGCCACCTCGCTCGGCTGGGACGTCGGCCGCGCGATCACCACCACGATCCTGGTCCTGGTGACCGGCCCGGTGCTGCTGCGGACGCTGCGCCGGGCCGCGCGCCGCGCCTCGTTCGGCGACCCCGCGCTCACGCCGGGAGCCGCGCCGCCACCTCCGCCACCGCGTCCAGCGCCGCCGGCGTGAGGTGCCCCGTGGCGACCTCGGCCTCGGCCACCGCCACCGTCGTGCGGTCGAGGTCCGAGCCGTAGTTCGCGCCGGTGAACGCGATGTCGGCCAGACCGACCTCGGCCGCGCCCAACGCCCGCACGTCACCGGCGCCGGGCGCGTCCACGACGTCCCGGAACGCCCGCGCCTCGCCGCCCGAGCCGAAGACCACCCAGGCGACCGCCACCACCGCCGAGTTGCCCGCTTCGTCGCCCACGGTGATCAGCACCCGGTCCACCGACGCACACCCGCTGCGCAGCAGGAACTCCCGCACCTCCCCGAACGACGCCGCCTCGCACCCGCTCCGCCGCCGGTCGGTCCGCTTCAGCTCGCGCAACCCGATGCTGCGCCACGCGCCCTCGACGTCACCGCGCCGGGCGAGGTCGACGCCCTCGGCCCGGCGCTCCGCCACGCCCGGCCCCGGACCGCCACCGCCGGAGCCGCCGGTGCTCAGCCCGACCGCTCCCCCGTACCCGACCGCGCTGAGCGCGAGCAGCCCGGCCAGCAGCACCGACCCGCTGCGCCCTCCCCCGCCGCCGACCGGCCGCACCCGTCCCCGGTCGTCGGTGTAGAACCCTCTCGGCACCGTCGGCCTCCTCCCCCTGGGGAAGGTTTAGCAACGCCGCCGCACCGCAGACCCGAATTTCGCGGAGAACCGCTCGAAGAGCGCAAACCAGACGGTCGGTTCACTGACCGTGCGTGATCCGCCACGCGCGCGTGGCACACCGGAGCGGGCAACCCGGTCACCTGGCGGGCCTGCGGGCGGCCAGCAGCAACGCCACCCCGAGCACCGACATGATCAGGCCCATGCCGTACGCGGTGCGGTAGCCGAGGTGCTGCGCCAGGCCCAGCAACGGCCCGGACAGCATCGTGGCGGTCTTGTAGGTGTTGGTGAACAACGTGCTGGCGTACCCCGGCCGGTCCGGGGCCAGGTCCTGGAAGTACGAGATGCCGACGCCCATCACCGCCGAGATCACCACCGCGTGCAGCACCTGGGCGGCCATCACCTGCCACGTCGCCTGCGTGACCAGCATGACCGAGTAGTACGCCAGTGCCACCGCGCCGCCCGCCAGCACGAGCACCCGGTGGTTGACCCGCATCGCCAACGCGCCGAAGCCCAGCATCAGCGGGATCTCCAGCGCCGCGCACAGCCCCAGCACCAGGCCGGCGTCACCGGTCGTGCCGCCCAGGCCCTCGGTCACGAACAGCGGCATCGCGACCACGCCGACCGAGGTCGCGCCCTGCAGCAGCACGAACGCCGACGCCGCGAGCACCACCTCCCGGCGCATGCCGACCCCGGCCGGGACGTCGGCGGCCGGCGGGGTCGCCGGGCCGAGCTTCGGCAGCCACACCAGGATCACCGCGGTGGCCAGCACGTACACCGCGGCGCTGGCGCCGAACAGGCCGGTGAACCCGCCGCCCGCGATCAGCAGCGCGCCCAGCGGCGGTCCGCCGACCCAGGCGACCGACATCGTCGTCCGCAGCCCGCTCATGACCAGCGGCGCCCGGGCCGAGCCGCTGCGCTCCAGCACCTGCCGCGCGTAGGCGTACATCTGCGGGATCTGCGAGGACGCGAGCGCGAAGAGCGTCATCGAGACCACCAGCAGCACCCAGTACTCGCGCACCGCGGCGAACAGCACCCACGACAGCGCGCCCGCCACCCCGGCGACCGCGAGCAGCGCGCGCCGGATCGCCCGCGAGTCGGACAACCGCCCGACCACCGTGCTCACCAGCATCGACGACAGCCCGCTGAGCAGCAGGAACGCCCCGACCGCGACGGGACCGGCCTGGACCTCCTTGACCAGGAACAGCGACAGGAACGGGCCCGCGAGCGCGTACCCGACCCCCGTCAGGAGGCTCACCGACACCAGCGGCACGAAAGGTCTGGACCCGGTCGGGGCGGGCGCTGTCTCACTCAGCAGGGGCACACCGGCGATCCTTGTCACCCGAATGGGCGACAAGGAAGCCGATTTCCAGCATTCGGACTGGTGAGAGCGCCCTCACACGACCGCGCGGGCGATCAGCACAGCCATGTCGAGCGGCAGCTCGCGGACGTCCTCCAGCGCGAAGCCGTCGGCCGCCGGCAGCCGCCGGTGCTCGTCGGTCGTCCGCTCGCCGCCCTGCACGGTGTTGACCATCATGTGCACGTCGAACGCCAGCGGCAGCAGCGTGCCCGGGTCGTCCCGGATCGGGCGCTCCACCACGGCCGGCGTCGCGCCCTCGGCCATCGCCGCGCGCACGTTGCGCAGGATCGCCGAGCACCGCTCGTCGTCCCAGTCGTGCATGATCCGCGACAGCAGGTACAGGTCGCCGCCGGCCGGCACCGGGTCGTGGAAGAAGTCGCCCGCGACCACCTCGGCCCGCTCCCCGTGCGCGGCCGGCACCTCGGCCGCCGCGGCGGTCACGTGCGGCCGGTCGAACAGCACGCCGCGCAGGCCGGGCGCGGCGGTCAGCACGAGGTCGAGCAGCCGCCCGTCGCTGCCGCCCACGTCGACCACCGTGCCGGTCGCGGGCAGGTCCGGCAGGCCGGGCACCAGCCCGAGGAAGCTCGTGCCCGCCGCCATCGCGCCCTCGAACAGCCGGGCGTCGGCCGGGTGCGCGGCGAGGTGCTCGAACAGCTGCGCGCCGTGCACGTGGCGGAACCCGCTCTCGCCGGTGCGCAGGGTGTGCTCCAGCCCGCTGAACGACCGGTAGAACAGGCCGCCGTAGATGCGTGCCAGGTCGCGCTGCGACCCCGGCACGTCGGCGCGCAGCAACGCGCCGACCTCGGTCGGCGACCACCGCTCGCCGTCACGGCGCAGCACGCCGAGCGCGGCCAGGTAGTCCAGCACGCGGCGCAGCTTGTCGGCCCGCGTGCCGGTGCGCTCGGCCAGCTCGGCGGTGTCGAGCGGACCGGCGGCGAGCAGGTCGGCCACGCCCAGCTCGGCGGCCGCCGCCACGGCGCGGAACGGGGCACCGCTGACCGGGCGGTTCTCGGGCGCACAGGATGGACCAACGGCGGCCCGCGCAGAACCGAATGGCCGCGTTCCGCTTCGGCAAGCGGAACGCCCGGCGGTCCCGCCGGTGCTCGTGACCGGCGGCGGAACGACCCGGGACGCCCGCGGACGTCCGTGAACGACCCGGTATGCCGGGGGCATGCCGGCCGCGCCGGGGTTGACACGCCCGATGACACGTGCCTGCACGCCCGATGGCATGCCCTCCCCGGACCGTCGTGCCCGAACACCGGAGGAAGGGAACCGACATGGACTACGCCTTCGAGGCGGAGGGCCTGGTCAAGCGGTACGGCAGGACCACCGCGCTGGACGGGGTCGACCTGGCCGCGCGACCGGGCACCGTGCTGGGGGTGCTCGGACCGAACGGCGCGGGCAAGACGACGGCGGTGCGCATCCTCGCCACGCTGCTGCGCCCGGACGGCGGCCGCGCCGCGGTCGGCGGGGTGGACGTGGTCGCGGACGCGCCGCGGGTGCGCCGGATGATCGGGCTGACCGGGCAGTACGCCTCGGTGGACGAGGACCTGACCGGCGTGCAGAACCTCGTGCTGATCGGGCAGCTGCTGAACCTGCGCACCGCGCAGGCCAAGGCGCGGGCCGCCGAGCTGCTGCGCGACTTCGAGCTGACCGAGGCGGGCGGCCGGCAGGTCAAGACGTACTCGGGCGGCATGCGCCGCCGGCTGGACCTGGCCGCGAGCCTGGTCGGCCGGCCGGACGTGATCTACCTGGACGAGCCGACCACCGGGCTGGACCCGGCCAAGCGGGACGACATCTGGCAGGTGGTGCGGGCGCTCGTGGCCGACGGCGCGACCGTGCTCCTGACCACGCAGTACCTGGAGGAGGCCGACGCGTTGGCCGACGAGATCTCGGTGATCGACCACGGGAAGGTGATCGCGCACGGCACGCCCGCGGCGCTCAAGCGCGTCGTCGGCGGGCAGACCGTGCTGGTGCGGCCCGCGGACCCGGCCCGGCTCGCGGACGCCGCCGCGGTGCTGGCCGAGGTGTCCGGGCACCAGCCGGAGTCCACCGGCCGCGGCGTGGTGACCGTGCCGGTGGACGGCGACGCCGCGTTCACCGAGGTGGTGCGGCGGCTGGACCAGCGGCGGATCCCGGTGACCGAGCTGTCGCTGCGGCTGCCGAGCCTGGACGAGGTCTTCTTCACGCTGACCGGCAAGCACACGGAGGTGGCGGCATGACGACGGTGGCGGCTCCGCCCGCGGTGGCGGTCGGGACGGGACGGCGTCCGTTCGGCCTGGCGCGGCACAGCCTCGCACTGGCCCGGCGCAGCCTCATCAAGACCATGCGGTCACCGGAGCAGTTGTTGGACGTGACGCTCCAACCGGTGATCTTCGTGGTGTTGTTCGTGTACCTGCTGGGCGGCGCGGTGTCCGGCTCCACGCACGAGTACCTGCAACTGCTGCTGCCCGCGATCATGGTGCAGACGACCGTGTTCGGCGGCATGGCGACCGGGGTGAACCTCAACACCGACATCGGCAAGGGCGTGTTCGACCGGTTCCGCAGCCTGCCGATCGGCCGGTCCGCGCCGCTGATCGGCTCCGTGCTCGGCGACCTGATCCGGTACGTGGTGGCGGTGGTGTCGCTGCTGCTGTTCGGCACGCTGATGGGGTTCCGGGTGGAGACCGGTGTGCTGCCCGCACTGGCGGCGTGCCTGCTGGTGATCCTCTTCGCGTTCTGCCTGAGCTGGGCGTTCGTGCTGGTGGGGATGCTGGTGCGGCAGCCGGGCGCGGTGCAGGGCATCGGGTTCGTCGCCCTGTTCCCCCTGACGTTCGGCACCAGCATGATCGCGCCCGCGGCCACGCTGCCGGGGTGGTTGCGGTCGTGGGTCGAGGTGAACCCCGTGACGCACGTGATGGACGCCTCGCGCGGGTTGATGGTCGGCGGTCCGGTGGCCGGGCCGGTGGCGTGGACGCTGATGTGGTCGGCGGTGTTCGTGGCCGTGTTCGCGCCGTTGGCCGTCCAGGCCTACCGCCGTCGCACCTGACCTGCGGCTTTCCCGGTCGACAAGAAAAGTCGGAAATACCGCCGATTGTCAATTGAATTTCCTCGCCCCGATGCGCGACGCCTATTCTTTTCCGCGGTGTATCTGTGCCCGCGCCATCCGATCCTTTCCCCCGACGACGGGGAACCGGGGGGCTGGGGTGCTGGTCGGGCGACAGGGGGAAATGACGGCGGCGCGCGCCGCGCTGGCGGAATCCGCGCGGTCACGGCGGTGCGCGGTCGTCGAGGTGGTCGGCGAGCCGGGGGTGGGGAAGTCGTCGCTGGTGGCCTCGGTGCTCGCCGAGGCCGCCGGCAACGGCGTGGTGGCCGTGCACGCCAGGGCGGGCGACCACGGCGCGGGCCCGTTCGGCGCCCTGGTCGAGGCGTTGGACGACCTCGTGGCCGAACGCGACGGCCGGCTCCGGGCGTTGTCCGGCGACGACCGCGCCGTGCTGGCGGAGATCTTTCCCGCGCTGCGCGGGACCGGCCCGGCCAGGGCGGAGCGGCACCGCGTCCACCGCGCGTTGCGCGCCCTGCTCGAACGGCTGTCCGGTTCCCGGGGGCTGGTGCTCGCGCTGGACGACATGCACTGGGCGGACTCCGCCCTGGTCGAGTTCCTGGCGTACCTGGTCCGGCAGCCGCCGCAGGCGCGCCTGGTCGTCCTGGTGGCCTACCGGCCGCGGCAGGTCGATCCCCGGCTGACCGCCGCGCTGGCCGAGGGACGGGTGGGCGTGCGGCGGCTGGACCTCGCGCCGCTGACCCGGGCCCAGGTCGCGGAACTGCTCGGTCCGGGGGTCGCCCCGGCCCGCGCCGCCGCGCTCCACGAGGCGAGCGGCGGCAACCCGCTGTACCTGCGGGCGCTCGCCGGCAGCGGCCTGCCGACGGGCACCCCGCTGCACGCCGTGCTCCTGGCCGAGTTCGCGGGCTTGTCGCCGCTCGCCCGGCGGGTCGCGCGGGCCGCGGCCGTGGTGGGCGACCCGTTCGACGCCGACCTGGTCGCGGCGGTCGCCGGACTCGACCACGACGCGATCACCGGGGCGCTGGACGAGGCGCACCGGCGGGACGTCGTCCGCCCGCACGGCCTGTCCCGCTTCGTCTTCCGGCACGACGTGCTGCGGCAGGTGATCTACGACAGCACGGCCGCGAGCCGGCGGCGCGACGCCCACGCGCGGGCCGCGGAGGCGTTGCGGCGGAGGGGCGCGTCCCCCGCGGCCCGCGCCGGGCACGTCGCCCGCTCCGCCGCCGTCGGCGACCGGGACGCCGTCGAGCTGCTGCGCCGGGCCGCCGACGACCTGCGCTGGCACGCGCCCGGGGTCGCCGCCACCTACCTGCGGGAGGCCCTGGCGCTGCTGCCCGCGGCCGATCCCGCCGAGCACGGGCTGCGGATCCGGCTGGCCGGGTGCGTCGCCGCGGACGGCCGCCCGCACGACGCGCGCGAGGTCGTCGACCGGGTGCTGCACGGCCTGCCGGCGGGCGACCGCCGACGCCCGCCCGCGGTCGCGCTGGCCGGCACGATCGAGCGGCTGCTGGGCCACCACACCCGGGCGCGCGCCCTGCTGCGCCGCGAGCTGGACGCGGTCGCGGACCCGGTCGTCGCGGCCGACCTGCAACTGGAGCTGGGCATGATCGCGATCCTCGCCGGTGACTTCACCGCCGACCGCGACCTGGTCGAACACGCCCACCGGACCGCGTGCGCGGCGGGCGACCTGCCGCTGCGGGCGCACAGCGCCGCGCTGATCGCCCTCGCCGACTACGTCACGGGCGCGATCGACGCCGCCCGGTCCGGGGTGACCGCCGCGGCGGCGCTCGTGGACTCCCTGCCGGACCGGACGCTGACCACGCAACTGGAGGCGTGCGTCCACCAGGGGTGGACCGAGATGTTCCTGGAGCGGTTCCACGACGCGCTCGGCCACTTCGACCGCGGGCTGCGGCTGGCCCGCACGTCCGGCCAGGAGTACCTGCTGCCGTTCCTGCTGGCCGGCATCGCGTGCGACCACCAGTGGCTCGGCGAGCTGGACCTCGCGGCGCGCTTCGCCGAGGACGCCGTCGCGACCGCCGAGCTGTCCGGCAGCGACGAGCTGCGCACCATGACCTACACGCTGCAGGCGCTCGTGGCCAACCGGCAGGGCGACGTCGACCTGGCCCGGCGGGCGGGCGAGCGGGCGGTGACCGCGGCCGGTCGGGACCGCGACTGGTGGGCCGCCACCGCGGCGATCGTCCACGGCGAGGCGCGCCTGAACGCGGGCGACGAACCGGCGGAGTGCCTGCGCGCCGTGGCGGACGCGGCGGGCGGGCCCGACCTGGCCGCGGTCGACCCCGGCCACCGGCCCAACTGGTACCAGGTGTTCTTCTACTCCGCGCTCGGCGTCGGCGACCTGGACGCCGCCCGGTCCTGGCTCGACCGCATGGCGGCCGCCTCGGCCGGTCTCGACGCCGTCCTGCCCTGCCGCGCGGGGCTGGTCCGGCTGGCCCGCGGCCACCTGCTGCTGGCGCGCGACCGCCCCGGCCCCGCGCTCGACCACGCCCGCGCCGCGGCGGCGGTGTTCGCCGACGCCGACGACCGCCTCGACCTCGGCCGGGCGCACCTGCTGGCCGGGCTCGCCCTGACCGCGGCCGGGCGGCGGGCCGAGGCCGTCGCCGAGCTGGACCGGGCCCGGGCCACGTTCGCGGCCGCCGGGGCGCACCGCCTGCACGACGAGGCCGTGCGCGGGCTGCGCCGGCTCGGTCACCGGGTCGCGGGCCGCCCGTCCGCGCAGCGGCCGGACGACGAGCTGACCCGCCGGGAGGCCGAGATCGCCGACCTGATCGCCGACGGGCTGACCAACGCCAAGATCGCCCAGCGGCTGGTGCTCAGCGTGCGCACCGTGGACGCCCACGTGCGCAACATCTTCACCAAGCTCGGCGTCACCTCGCGCGCCGCGGTCGCCGCGTACGCCATCAACCGCCGGGCCGCCTGAGACCTCGGCGGACGCGGACCGCCGGGCTGGTGGTCGAACGCGGCGGACGCGGACCGCCGGCTTGGTGCTCGGACGCGCCAGCGCTCCGCACGGTGACCCACCCCGGAGGGCCGGCCCGGTCCCGGTCGGGCAGTGGCCGGCCGGGAGCGGCTCGACCCGCCCGGCTCGTGCCGCTCCCGGCGAGGGCGCGGCTCAACCCGGCCAGGAGCGGCACGAGCCGACCGGGAACGGTAGGAGCCGACCGAGGGCGGCTCAGCCCGAGGTGCGGGCGGGCACGTGCGCGCGGTCGCCGCAGTTCGGCCACCCCGCGCCCTTGGTGATCAGGTCGCGCAGGCTCGTGTTGCGGTAGGCGAACTCGGCCCCGAGCCGGTCCGCCTCGCCCTCGACCTCCTCCGACCGCCAGCCGCGCACGTCGAGGACGGCGGCGTAGACCTCCGCGGGCGTCCGGTCGACGGTCAGGGTGGTGAGGTAGCTGTCGTCGGTCATGGCGTCCTCCGGTTCGGTTCGGCGGGCGCGCCGCCGTCGAGGTGGTCCTTCAGCGCGGTGACCGGGCCGTCCCGGTCACGGGCCAGGGCGGCCAGGAACTGCTGCGCCACCCGCATGGGGGCCGACCGCAGCCGGTACCGGGATCCGGCCGGACGAGCCCACCCCGTGTCGCGGCCGTCGTGGTGCGCGGAAGGCGCGTCAGGGGATCGCGCGGACCAGGGCGAGGGCGTCGGCGCGGTCGAGGGCGACGCCCGAGGCGTAGGCGAGGTCGAAGGCGGCGTCGCCCACGTCGGCGCGCAGCCGGGCGGTCAGCCGCGCCACCTCCGGGTCGCGGGCTTCCGGCGCGCCGCGCAGCTGCTCGCCGGCCCCGAGCGCCTTCGCGCCGCGGGCCGGGTCGCCGCGGTGGGCGTGCCAGGCCGCCTCGGCCACCGCGATCCGGGCGAGCACCGGCATGTCCTTGGCCGTCAGCGCGAGGTCCACGGCTTCGCGGAGGGCATCGGCCGCCGCCTCCGGCTCACCCCGTTCCACCGCGAGGTGCGCGCGGGACGCCAGGACCCGCGCCCGGAACCGCGGGGCCGACACCGGGTCGTCCACGACGGACTCGACCGCCGCCTCGTACTGCCGTTCGGCGTCCACCAGGTCGCCCTCGTACCGGGCGAGGTCGCCCAGCACGAGCCGGGCGAACGCGACGCCGCGGGCCGACCACGGGTGCGGCGACGACCGGGTCAGCGCCAGGCACCCCGCCCGCGCCCGGTCGAAGTCGCCCAACTGCATGCGCGCGAGGGCCATCAGGATGCGCTCGTGCGCGGTGTCGTCGTCGGGGTCCAGTCGGCCGATCAGCCGGACCGACTCCTCCAACGCCGCGAGCGCCTGTTCCGGCTCGCCGAACGCGAGGTGCGCGTCCGCCACCCCGGTCAACGCCTGCGCCAGCGCGAACCGGTCGCCCACCTCGCGCAGCCCCGCGATCGCGGTCGTCATGTCGTCCCGCGCGCCGAGCAGGTCGCCCTGGTTCTCGCGCACCGCGCCGCGCACCATCCACAGCACGGCCCGCGTCCACGGGTCCGGCGCGTCCAGCCGCCGGTCCACCGCCGCCAACGCCCGCTCGGCGTCGTCCAAGAAGAGGCCCAGCATCGGTTCCAGCAGCACCAGCACCGGGTGTTCGCCGGTGGACTCGGCGGCCAGCGCGGCGAGCCGGGCGATGTGCTCGTCCAGGCTCTCGGAGCCGCCCGTGACCGCGTTGTTCACCAGCAGGAACGCGGACACGACCTGGCGGGCGGTGGCGGGCGCGTCGCCCGGCACGGCCAGCGCGAGGCGCAGCCAGGGCACGGACTCGGCGCGGTTGCCGCGCATGGTCCAGAACATGCTCATCGCGGCGGCCAGCCGCACGGCGGTGTCCGCGTCGCCGCGGTCGGCGGCGAAGTGCAGGGCGGCGACCAGGTTGTCCCGCTCGGCCTCCAGCCGGGCGATCCAGGTCAGCTGGTCCTTGCCGCGCAGGTGCGGTTCGGCGGTCTCGGCCAGGTGGAGGAAGTGCGCGGCGTGCTCGGCCCTGGCCGCGGCGACCCGACCGCCCTCGGCGAGCCGTTCCAGGCAGAACTCGCGGATCGTCTCCAGCATCCGGTACCGTCCGCCGTCCACGACCTGCGCCAGCGACTTGTCGACGAGCGCGGCGAGCAGGTCGAACGCGTCGTCGCCGGCGAGCCGTTCGGCGGCCTCCAGGTCGAACCCGCCGGGGAACACGGCGAGCCGCTCGGCGAAGTCGCGTTCCGGCTCCGACAGCAGGTCCCAGCTCCACGCCACCACCGCGCGCAACGTCTGGTGCCGCGGCATCGCGGTGCGGCTGCCGCCGGTGAGCAGCCGGAACCGGTCGTCGAGCCGGGCCGCGAGCTGCGCCACGGTCAGCGACCGCAGCCGGGCCGCGGCCAGCTCGATCGCCAGCGGCAGCCCGTCCAGCCGGCGGCACACCTCGGCGATCGCGTCGGCGTTCTCCGGCGTCACGGCGAACCCCGGTCGCACGGCCGCCGCCCGTTCGGCGAGCAGCCGCACGGCCGCGTCGCCGTCCAGCGGCGGCACCGGGCTGACCACCTCGCCGTACACGCCGAGCGGTTCGCGGCTGGTCGCCAGCACGCGCAGCCGCCGGCACCGGCCGAGCAGCTCGTCGGCGAACCGGGCCGCGGCCTCGACCAGGTGCTCGCAGTTGTCCAGCACGATCACGGCCTCGGTGCGCGACAGCGCGTCCACCAGGCGGGTCATCGGGTCGACGTGGGCCACCGACCGGTCGACGGCGCGCTGGTCGCGCAGGCCGAGCGCGCCGAGCACGGCGGGCGCGACGTCGTCCGGGTCGGTCACGGCGGCCAGCTCCACCAGCCACGCGCCGCCGGGCACGCGGGCCGCGACCGTGGTGGCCAGCCGGGTCTTGCCCGCGCCGCCGGGACCGACCAGGGTCACCAGGCGGTGCGCGGCGAGCTGCCCGACGACCCGGTCCACGTCGGCGGACCGGCCGATCAGCCGGGTCAGCGGCGTCCGCAGGGCGCCCGCGCGCGGCTGGTCGGCGGGTTCGGCGCGCAGGATCTCCCGGTGCGTCTCGCGCAGCTCGGGTCCGGGGTCCGCGCCCAGCTCGTCGGCGAACCGGCGGCGGATGTCCTCGTAGGCGGCCAACGCCTCCGCGGCACGCCCGGTCGCGACCAGGGCGCGCAGCAGGAGGGCCTGCAGCCGTTCGCGCAGCGGGTGGCGCGCGGCGAGGTCGGTCAGCTCGGCGACCAGGTGCCCGGCGCGGCCGCGGGCCAGGTCGGCCGCGGCGGCGTCCTCCAGCAGGGCCAGCCGGGTCTCGTCCAGGCCGGCGACGTAGCCGACCGCGAACGGCGCGCCCGCCGCGTCGGCCAGCGCCGGTCCGCGCCACAGCGCCAACGCCTCCTCCGCCCGGTCGCCCGCGGTGGTCGGGTCGCCGGCGGCGAGCGCCGCCTTGGCCTCCCGCGCCAGCCGGTCGAACCGGAGCGCATCGACGGCGTCGGCGGGCACGTCCAGCCGGTAGCCGCCGTGCGCGGACCGCAGCACGTCGGCGGGCAGGGCGCGGCGCAGCCGCGACACCAGGGACCGCACCGCGGCGACCTCGTCCGCGGGCTTGTCGTCGGGCCACAGCGCGTCGGCCAGCTCCTCGGTGGTGACCACGCGGCCCGCGGCGACCGCCAACCGGACCAGCAGCGCGCGCACCCGCGCGCCGCCGACCTCGACCGCCGCGCCGTCCGCGACCACCTCCAGCGGCCCCAAGACCCCCACCCGCATGCGATCACTGTGCCACGGCGGCGGGCGCGCGTCGGGACGTGCCACCCCCTCATTCGCGCGGATCCCTCACGTCCGCGCGGCGCCGAAATCCGAGCGGTGCTCCACGATCACGCCGCCGGGTGGCCGGACGCGGCCGCGGCGGAGTTCACTACGACCAAAAACTCGCACGGTTTACCGCACTGGTGCGGACAAGGTTCGAACATCCGACCATTCATGACGTAACAATGTCAGGTACGCGCTAACGAATGCCCGGAGCAACCGATATCGCCGCTATGGACGAGGATTCCACTCCGGCGGCGCGAGCCCTCGCGCCCGAACGCCGGAACACGGCGTCCGAACGCAGGAGCCGCGCCGTCGCAGACCGAGCAACCACCTGGGGTGCCGGATGAACAGCCGAATGGTCGAACTCGAAGCAGTCCTGGCCAGGTCCGCGCCGGACCGCCAGGCCGCCCGTCGTCTCGCGGTGGACCTGGCCCGCTCGCTGGACGCGCTCAGCGCGCGCCGCGACGCGGACCGGCTCCTGCGGTGCGCCGCCGCGCTGACCCGGATCGGCTCGGCGGACGCCGCGGACGCGCTGCTGATCGCCATGCTGGCCCTGGTCGACCCGACCGGCCCGGAGGCGGCGCGGGTGCGCGACCAGCAGGCGCTGGCGTCGGTGGCGCGCGGGCGGCGGGAGCCCGGCATGATCACGCCGCGCCAGGTGCGGCGCCGGGTGCCGAGCACGGCGTTCGGCCGGGGCGCGACGCTGCGCCAGGTCGTCGGCGACTTCCTCGACCCGGTGCCGCTGGCCGACCCGGTCGCGGTCGGCTCCGTGGCGGTGGCCCTCGATCACGCGAAACCGACCGAGACGGGCGCGCTGGAGCTGGCGTTACAGCGCAACACGACGGTGCTGGGCTCGAACCACCCGCAGACGTGCGTGCTGCGGCTGAACCTGATGTGCGCGCGGTTCCGGATCGCGCGCGACCACGGTGACGCCGAGGAGGTCGCCGAGGCGCTGACCGACCTGCGCGACGCGACCGACCGGGCGCTCAACGCGCTGGGCACGCACCACCCGCGGGCGCTGGTCGCCCAGGCGAACCTGGCGTCCGCCGAGTTCGAGCTGGCCAGGGTGCGCCGGTCCGCCGAACGGGCCCGGCTCGCGCTGCCCAGCCTGCGTTCCGCCGCCGACCGCACCGCCACCCGGCTGGGCGTCGACCACCCGCACGCGGTGATCGCGACGTCGAACCTGGCGTCGGCCGAGCTGGAGCTGGCGCACCTGGACGGCACCCGGTCCCAGGCGCAACGCCTGCTGGACGTGGTGCGGGACGCGTCGATGCGGGCGGTGGCCGCGCTGGGCGCGGGCCACCCGGCCGTGCAGGCGCTGGACGAGCAGCGGCGGGCGTGCGAGGCGCTGCTGTCCGGGGTCGGGCCCGACCTGTCGTTCGAGCGCGGGTACGCGTCGTTCGCGGACGCGGGGCGCTCCCTGGCCACCGCGAAGCCCGGCACGCCGTCCGTGCGGCAGAGCGTGGCGCCGCAGGAGTGGCCGGCCGGGACGCTGCTGTCGCGGCTGCGGGAGAACAGCCGCCAGGAGCTGCTGTCGCTGGGCACCACGGTCCGCTACGCCGCCGACCGCGAGATCATCGTCCAGGACGCCACCGACACCCACGTCTTCCTGCTGCTGGAAGGCGTGGTGAAGGTGATGGTCAACGACGAGAGCGGGGACACCGCGGTGCTCACCGTCCGGGTCGGGGGCGACCTGGTCGGCGAGCTGGCCGCGCTGGACCACAAGCCGCGCTCGGCGACGGTCGTGACCTGCGGCGACGTCACCGCGAAGCTGATCACCAGCGCCGAGCTGCACGGCTTCCTGCACCGCCGCAACGACGGGTTCGTCGAGCTGATCGGCGTGATCGACGACCAGTTGCGGTGGGCCAACCGGCGGCGGCGCGACTTCCTGTCGCACACCGCCGCCGAGCGGGTCGCCCGGGTGCTGGCCGAGCTGGTCGGCGCGCACGGCAGGCAGGAGGTCGGCGGGTGGGTGCTCGGCATCCCGTTGACGAAGGTGGAGCTGGCCTCCATCGCCGGGATGAAACCGCGCACCGCCGAGAAGGCGTTCGCCGACCTGCGCAAGGCCGGTGTGGTGGTCAGCCACCTGCGCCGGGACGTGGTCGTGCCCGACCTGGAGGGGTTGCGGCGGTTCGCGCGGATGTGACGCCGGCGCTCATCCGGTGAACCAGCCGTCGACCAGGGTGTTGCGGAACTTCCCGGCGGGGTCGAGTTCGCCGCGCAGCGCGGCGAACCGCGCCCAGTCGTCGTACCGGGCGCCGGGGTCGGGCAGCTCGAACAGCTTGCCCCAGTGCGGGCGGGGCCGCCACGGGTCGAGCACCGCCTCGACCTTGCGCAGCACGGCGCGCACGGCCGCGTCGTCCGGCCGCCAGGTGAAGTGGAAGGCGATGCTCGGCCGGCCGTGCACCGGGCTGAGCCACTGCCGGTCGGCCGCGATCGTGCGGACCTCGGACGTCAGCAGCACGGGCGCGACCTCGGCGGCCAGGTCGTGGAGCGCCCGCAGCGCGTCGGCGGCGTGCTCGCGGCCCACGAAGTACTCCGACTGCAGCTCGCGCCCGACGCTCGGGGTGAAGTCGGCGCGGAAGTGCGGCAGCCGCTCGTGCCACGGACCGGGCACGCCGAGCTGCGCGGTGCAGTGCAGGGTGGGCTGGCCCGGCACCGGGTGCACCGGCTCGGTGGCGGGCGACGCGCCCGTCCAGGCCAGGTCGTGGCGGGTGTCGGTGGTGCGGTGCTTGGCGAAGACGTGCGCGACGCCCTGCCAGGTGGTGAAGGCGCTCACGCTGTAGGCGCTCCCGAACACCGCGTCCACGTTCTCCACCAGGGTGTCGAACGGCATGTCCCGGTAGACGCGCTGCTCGACGTCGAAGGCCGGCACGACGTCCAGCTCCACCGCGACCACCACGCCGAGCGAGCCGAACGCCACCACCGCGCCGTCGAAACCCGCGTCGCCCCGGCTCAGGGTGACCAGCTCGCCGTCCGCGGTGACCAGGTCGAGCGAGCGGACCAGGCTCGCCAGCGACGGGATGTCGTCACCCGAGCCGTGGGTGGCGGTGGCGCACGCGCCGATGATCGTGATGTGCGGCAGCGACGGCATGGCGGGCAGGGCCAGACCGGCCGCGTGCAGCCGCTCGGCGAGCCGGGCGAGGCGCGTCCCGGCGGCGACCCGCACCGAGCCGTCGCGGACCTCGAACACCTCGGGCATCCGGTCGAGGCTGATCAGCGTGCCGGCGGTGTCGGCGATGGTGCTGAACGAGTGGCCCGCGCCGACCACCCGGGCCGACCCGGCGGCCCGGACCGCGTCCCGCACCTCGGCGACGGACGTCGGGTGCGCGGTCCGCGTGGCGGAGAAGGTGAAGTTGCCTGCCCAGTTGGTGCTCACCGGGCCGATTCTGCCCCATCGCGGGCGGCGTCCCGCCGGCCCGACCTGCGGGGGTGGAACGAACGCCCGGCCGCCGTCGTCCCACGCGGGGAGGTGGCGGGATGCTGCGTTGGGTGGCGGTGGCGGGTGCGCTGTGCGCCGGGTGGGCGCCGTTCCGGTCGGGCGGGGCGCCGCGGCCGGGGGTGGACGCGGCGGTGGTCGGGTTGGCGGTCGCGGTCGTGCTGGCGGCGGCGTTGGCGCTCTGGGGCGGTCGCCGGGCGCGGGTGTTCGCGGCCCTGGTCGGCGGTGCGGCGGCGGTCGCGGTGTGGTGGCTGCTGGTGGCGGACCTGCGGGGCGGCCTGACCGGTGACGACCTGCCGGCGCTGGCGGTCGGCTCGCTCGCGGTCGCGCTCGCCGCGCTCGGCCGGGCCGCACACCGGCGTCCGGCGGCGGACGCCGTCCCGGCCGGAACCGCCGCGCCTGCCGACTCCCCGACCCGCGCACCGGACGGCTCCTCAACCGACTCGCCGACCCACTCGGCAGCCGGCTCCCCCGCCGACCCACCGACCGGCTCCCCGACCCGCGCACCGGACCGCCGGGCAGCCGACTCACCGACCGACTCACCGGACGGCCCGGCAGCCGACTTCCCGGCCCGCTCATCCGGCGACCGGCCCGCCGACTCCCCGGCCGCCGTCCCCACCCGCTCACCGGCCCGCGGCCCGGCCGAAGCCGGCGGCGGCTCCGAGGACCGCCGAGCCGCCGCGGGCGGCGCACGGCCGCCCGGCCCTCCCGGCACCGGGCGCTCCCGATGGCGCCGCGCGGCGCGGTGGCGGTTCCGGCCGGCCGGCGCGGTGGCCGCGGTCCTGGTCGTGGCGGCGGCCGTCCTCGCGCCCGCGGCGGCCGACGCGGTGATCACCCGGTCCGAGACCCGCGACGCCCGCGACTTCGAGCCCGAGCCCGTGGCCGAACGACCCGGCGACCGGCAGTGGGCCTGGCAGCCCCCCGCCGACGTGGTGGACGTCGTGCCCGTCCGGCACGGGGTGGCCGTCGTGACCCGGGACGGGGCCGTGACCGCGCTGCACGGCGACGACGGCCGGGTCGAGTGGCGGTACGCGCGGCCCGGTGCGCCGGTCGGCGTCCTGCTGGCGTCGGCGGACCGGCGCACGGTGGTCGTGTCCTACCGGTCCCCGCACGACACGAGGGCGCAGCAGGTCGTGGTGCTCGACGCCGACACCGGGACGCCGCGCTTCGACGTCGTGGTCCGGTCCGTGCTGGTCGAGACCGGGCAGCTCATGCCGGGCGAGCGGGTGCTGGCCCTGCGCGACGGCGAGGTCGTCACCGGCTACGACGTCCTGACCGGCGAAGCCCGGTGGCGGTGGTCGCCGCCGGCCGGCTGCGCGTCGTGGTTCGGCCAGGTGGTGTGGGGCCGCACGACGGTGCTCGTGCCGGTGGAGTGCGCCGACACGCTCGGCGTCACCGCGCTGGACGAGGCGACCGGTCGGGAGCGGTGGCGGCACGGGCTGCCCCGCGCCGAGTCCGACGGCGAGCGGCAGGACGTCCTGCTGCGCGGCACCCGGGACGGCTCCGCCGCCTTCCTCCAGGTGTTCGGCGCGCGACCGGACCCGGACGCGGCGCCGGACGGCCTGCTGGACACCGACACCGGTCGGGTGCTGGCGCGCCCGGCGCGGCCGTGGACCGTGCGCACCGACCTCGGCGTCACCCCGCTGCTGGAGCTGGAGCAGGCGGGCGGTCCGAGCACGGACCTGCGCGCGGTGGACCCGGCCACCGGCGCGACCACCCCGCTCTCGGTCGACGCCTGCCCGACGCGCACCGCCGACCTCACCACGCGCACCGCGTACGTGCGCGCGTGCGCCGACAACGGCCGTGAGCTGACCCTGGTCACCCAGTCGTTGGACGGCTCACCACCCACGTCCACCCCGGTCCGCCTCGACGGTTCGGGCTCACCGGCCCGCTCGGACGTCCTCCTCCTGGCCGTGCCCGGCGCGATCGTCGTCGCCCGCACCGCCTTCGGCGGCACGCCGGCGCCCGTGGTCGGCCTGACGGCCTGACCCGAGGTCACGCCGGCCGACGCCCGTGCACCGAGTAGACGACCGGCGAGGCGGCCAGGAACCGCCGGTCGGCCAGCAGGTCCCGCACGGCGGCGAGCTGCGCGTCGGTCATGCCCGCCGCCACCAGCCTGTCCCGCAGCATGTGGGTGTTGTGGGCGAGCAGCCGCACGCCCGGCGACCCGGTCCGCCACGGGTGCACGACCACGCGCGGGTCCACGTCGACCAGCCCGGCGTCCGCCATCGCGCCCGCCGCCTTGCGCCCCCACGCGCAGTCCACGCCGTAGGACTCGAACACGCTGTCCTTCACCGCGAGGAACGTCTCGTACAGCTCGGCGCTCGCGCGGTCCGGCGCGAGCAGCACCGGGCGGTAGGAGTTGTCGAACTCGTCCACCTGCAGCCACCCGCCCGGTCGGAGCGCGGCCACGAGCTTGCGCAGCACCTCGTCGCGCTCCGGCAGGTGCCGCAGCACCAGCCGCACGTGCACCAGGTCGAACGCGGCGTCGGGCAGCGGGTCGCACACGACGTCGTGCCGCAGCACGGTCAGGCCGGGCGCGGGCGGCACGTGCTCCGGCTGCACCTCGGTCGCCAGCACGACCGCGCCGCGCCCGGCCAGCCAGTGCGCCACGCTGCCGCCGCCCGCGCCGACCTCGAGGCACCGCCAGCCCGGTCGGATCCCGGTCTGCGCCAGCCGGGCGAAGGTGATCGGGTCGTATGCCGCGGCGACGCAGCGGTGCTGCTCGGCCACGTGCGCCCGGTCGAACACGTAGGTCGTCACGCCCGCCTCCCGCATTCCCATTCCGCGGCTTCCCGGACGTGCGCGGGAGGCCCGTTCCCGGCCGCCGCGACAATGCGCCGACCGGTTATCGGCGCCGACTCGGAAAATGTCTCGGGTTGTCCGAAGAATGGTCCGGTCAGCGTTCCCACCTCCGCGATCACCGCCTGCCGTGCGAGCGTATGGCAGGTCAGCGGCCCGGCGAGGGCACGCCGGCCAGTTCACTCTTCCTGGTCAACTCCCCCACGCGTGGTTGACAGGACTTCGTGGCTGAGCCAACGTCGGGGCCACATTTGAGCGCTCCACCGCTCATTTTCGTTGCCTTCGGAACCGGACGAGACAAGGCGGGGCCCACTAGTGCGCACACTCGTCGTGGGACTGGGCCGAGCCGGTGCGGACGTGCACCTGCCGGTGCTGGCCAGAGCGCGGACCTCGGTCCGCCAGCTGTTCGACGACCGACCGATCGTGGCGTGCGACCCGCGACGGCCACCGGCCGACCGACCGGGCCTGGCGGTGGTGGGCAGCCTCGGCGAGGCCGCCACCCTGCTCGACCCGGGCGAGGCGGTGGCGCACGTCTGCACGCCGCCCGCCGCGCGCACCGGGGTGCTGGTCGAGCTGGCCGAGCGCGGGTTCCGCAACGTGGTCGTGGACGCGCCGCTCGCCGCCGACACCGACGACCTGGCCCGGGTGACCCGCCTGCGCCGCAAGCACGGCCTGCGGATCGCGGTGGTCGAGCCCTGGTTGACCAGCGCGCTCACCGCGCGGCTCAGCGACCTGGTGCGCGGCGGCACGCTCGGCGAGCCCAAGTCGATCTCGATCGTGCAGGACCAGCCGCACTTCCGGCGGTCGCTGGCCACGCCGGCGCGGCGGACCGCGTTCGACGTGGAGCTGCCGCACGGCGTCGGCCTGGCGTTGCGGCTCGCGGGCAGCGCCCGGGTCACGCACGCGGCCGGGCACGACCTGACGGTGGGCGACGTGGTGGTGCCCCGGATGGGCGGCGCGCGGATCGGCCTGCGGCACAACAGCGGGATGCGCACGGAGATCAGCTCCGACCTCACCTCGCCGGTGCGGGAGCGCCGGATCACGGTGGAGTTCGAGCGGGGCACCGCGATCGGGCACTACGCGGTGAGCGAGGACGACGACCACTCGCAGCTCACCGTCACGGTCAACGGGCGGCGCGAGCACGAGGTGCTGCGGGACGACTCGCTCACGGAGTGGGTGATCCGCGCGTACCGGCTGTTCCACGCGGCGGGCGACCAGCACGCCCGCGGGTTCTCGTTCGCCACCGACGTGGTGCAGCTGCTGGCGGTGGCCAAGAACATCTGCGCCGAACCGGTGGTGCCGGCGGCGCGTCGTGAGGCGCCCGGCCCGGTCGCCGCGCAGGTCCGCTGAGCCCGCGCCCCGACCGGATCAGCCCGGCCCGGCCAGCGTCGGCAGCACGTCGGCGGCCACGGTGTCGAGGACCGCCTCGTCACCGGCGAACGGCCCCTCGGCCCGCGGCCACGGCGCGAGCACGTCGGTGAACCCCAGCTCGTCCGCCCGGCCGAGGAAGTCCCGGTAGCACTCGACGCTGGACAGCGAGAACACCGGCGCGGCGTCGGTCTGCAGCACGCGGCGGACCTCGCCCGCGGCGCGCGACCGGGCCGCGAGCGCGTCGTCGAACCGCGCCGACAGCTCGGCGAGCGAGCGCCACCAGCCGTCGAGCGAGTCGCGGTCGGTGCCCAGCGTGACCCAGCCCTGACCGTGCTCGGCGGCCAGCGCCAACCCCTTCGGCCCGTTCGCGGCCAGCAGGAACGGCACCCGCGGACGCCGCCCGCACCCCGGCGCGGTGCGGGCGTCCACGGCGGTGTAGTACTCGCCGGCGTAGTCGACCCGGTCGCGGGTCAGCAGGGCGTCCAGCAGCTCCACGAACTCCCGGTAGCGGCGCGACGGGCTGGCCGCGCCCGCACCGGAGCCGAACACCCGCACGTCGTAGCCGCCCATCCCGCCCGCGCCGATGCCGACTTCGAGCCGGCCGTCGGACAGGTCGTCCAGCGCCAGCACGTCCCGCGCGAACGGCAGCGGGTGGCGGAAGTTCGGCGACGCCACCATGAACCCCAACCCGATGCGGGAGGTGACCACCGCGGCGGCGCTCAGCGTGGGCACCGAGCCGAACCACGGCGCGTCGACCAGCGGACCCCACCCCAGGTGGTCGAACGTCCAGGCGTGGGCGAACCCGTACGCCTCGGCCGCCCGCCACCGCGGTTCGGCCTCGGCCCAGCGGTACTCCGGCAGGATGGTGATCCCGGCCCTCACGACACCTCCCCCTGGTGGACGAGCCCGGCCCCCATCCGAACAGAGCACCCGCGGGTGGTCAACACCTGGGCGGGTGATCCACTCCGCCCGGGACGCGGCGGCGCCCGCACCCGGTCGTCGGGTGCGGGCGCCGGCCGAACGCGCCTAACCCCAGATCGACGCGGCCCACTCGGGGTGGTCGATGAACGGGTTGCGGTTGCGCTGGAAGCTGTCGTAGATCACCTGGTTGCGGCGCTTCTCGAACGCGTCCGGCGGGTCCTGCGCGTGCCACTGCAGCAACACCGACAGCTTGCCGTGGTACGGCGCGGTGCCGTTGGCGACGCTGTTGTTCAGCTCCAGGTTCGGGTAGCCGTCGTTGCCCTCGTACCGCACCGCCATGTAGAAGAGCATCCGCGCGACGTCGCCCTTCACCGCGTTGCGCGGCTCCCACGAGTCGGCGTCGGTGTAGTTGCCGGGCGCCTCGGCCACGGGCGAGCCGCCCAGGTCGAAGTCCTTGTTGCCGCGCTCGGCGTTGACCGACACGTCGGTGGGCCGCAGGTGGTGGATGTCGGTGCCGGGGCCGGTCGCGGTGCCGAAGTCGCCGTGCGACTTGGCCCAGACGTGCTCGCGGTTCCAGTCGTCGGGGTCGCCGCCGTTGGTGGACTTGCTCTGCGAGCGCCCGGTGTAGAGCAGGATCACGTTGGCGCTGTTGGCCGGGTCCTGGTCGGTGACCTTCAACGCCTCCCACACCTGGTCGTAGGACAGCTTGGTGTTGGTCCGGATGATCCCGTTCAACGCCGACTTCAGCGACGCGCCGGTCTTGCCGAGCGCGTTGCGGTAGTAGGCGTCGGTGTCGCCGCTCGGAGCCGTGGTCGACGTGACGGTGGGGCCGGTGGTCGTGGTGGTCGTCGTCGGCGAGGTGCCGGCGTGGGCGAACGCGGTCGGCGACGTCAGGCCCGCGTGGGAGAAGTACGCGGTCAGCGGACCGGTGACGTCGATCCGCGCGCCGAGCAGGCCGGGGTTGGTGCGCAGGCCCCACTGCGCCCGGAAGGCGGAGGTGATCTGCACGTACAGCATCTGGCCGGTGCTCGTCTGGCCGGGCGAGTCGGCGAGCGCGAGCGCGTAGTCGGACGGGAAGTCGGACCGCACCACGGTGTTGGTGGCGGTCGGCTGGCCGACGACGTAACCGCGGACGGTCGCGGGCGCGCCGTCCTGCCGGCCGAGGGCCTGGGCGACGGTGATCGGCGTGGCGCCGACGGCGGCGGTCGGCACGAGCAGGGTGGCCGCGACGGCGGCGACGGCCACGACGAGAGCGATGGGGTGCAGCAGGGGTCGTACTCGCACGATTGGGTGTCTCCTCCCCGAGTGCGGCGCGCAGGGTGGCCGCACGCAGGCAGGATCGCACGAAAGATCACACTTCCGAGTGAATGATCACCGAACTTTCGTCACGGTTCGGGGATCCGCTACCTCCGACCCCACACCGCGATCGCCGGCATCGGGATCAGCAGCCCGCCGTCGCCGTCGGCGAACCGCTCGGCCGTCTCCCGCACGCGCTGCTCGATGCGCGCCCGGTCGGCGTCGCTCTGGCCGTCGAGCAGCGCGCCGGTGCGCACGGTCGCCTGCCGGTAGGCCGGGAACAGGTCGTCCACGCCCTCCAGCCGCCAGTCCAGGCGCAGCACCTCCGCGCCGGTCTCGGCGAACCCGGCGTCGGCCAGCGACGCGCGGCAGTTGTCCGGCTCGCTGTAGTGGTAGAAGTCGGGCCCCTCGGGCAGCGCCACGGGCTCGCCGAACTCCATGATCGCGTCGGACAGCAGGGAGAACCCGACCGCCTCCTCCGGCGACGCCCACACCGTGAAGCCGAACACCCCGCCGGGCGCGAGCACGCGGTGCGCCTCCCGGATCGCGCGCTCCGGATCGCTCAGGTGCAGCAGGCCGAAGTTCATCACGGCCCGGTCGAACGAGCCGGCGGCGAACGGCAGGTCGAGCGCGTCGCCCACCCGGAACTCCACCGCGCCGGACAACGCGCGCGCTTTCCCGATCATCTGCTCGGAGAAGTCGAGACCCACCGCGCGGGCGCCTCGGCGGGACGCCTCGGCGGCCACATATCCCGGTCCGGTGGCGATGTCGAGCAATCGCGTCCCGGTATCCACGCCGATCACGTCGAGCAGCGCCGAACCGGCCGAACCGGTCAACCCGCCCCAAGAGCGGTGATATCTGTCGACCACGAGTTGCCACCGGGACAACTCGAAGGACCGGAAATCCCGGGCATCCTGCGACAAACCCCCAGACAACGTTCCTCCCCGGTCCGCGCACGCCATTGCGCCCACCGGCCGATCGGGCGGCGATGGGTGCGACGACGGGATGCTAGCGGACCGCGCAAGACGGCCCGCACACCGGTGGACCACCGCTGACCAGCGCAGATGACAAAGCCCTGCGGGCCGTTGGGACATCCGGGTGAAGTATCGGACCCCGATGTGTTTCGAGGTTATTAATTCTCGTTAATCATGATCCACCGGCTGGTCCAATTCGGTGAACCTGTCCGGTCCGGACGCCACCGGGTGCGACCGATCGGCCCAGCGCACCGGCCGATCGGCGCACTCCGCCGCAAAACTGCGGTCGCAGAAGTGCGGACACCGAGGTAATGTCCCCGACCGCGACATCATCAGTTGACTAGGGGGAACCGGTGTCTGTCGTCCACGAGGAGTCCGCCGTTCCCGCGGATCGGGAAGCGGACGCGGCCCACTCCGAAATAGTCCGGGCGACGGAGAATGCGCTGGCGCCGCACGCGGCCGATTCCGCCGCGATCGGCCTCGACCACGTCGCCGCGGTCCGCCGCGCCGCCGACCTCGCGGTCGGCGACCTCCTCGCGCTCGCCCGCCGCGACCCGGCCGCCCTGGGCTCGTGGCGCTACGTGCTGGAGACCTACGCGTGCTTCCAGGCGGTGCTCTCCTACCGCGTCGCGCACGAGGTGCTGACCGCGCCGAGCGACGACCCGTGGCGGCGACGCGTGCTGGCGCGCAAGATCTCCGAGGCGGCGAAGGTCCGCACGGGCGTGGAGATCCACCCCGGCGCCACGATCGGCCCCCGGTTCATCATCGACCACGGCATGGGCACGGTCATCGGCGAGGACGTCACCATCGGCGCGGACTGCTACATCCTCCAGGGCGTGGTGCTCGGGGCGCTCGGCATCGCCGACAACGCCGCGGGCCGGCGGCACCCCACGCTCGGGGACCGGGTGCAGGTCGGCGGGTTCGCCCGCGTGCTCGGCCCGATCACGGTCGGCGACGACGTGACGATCGGCAGCCACGCCCTGGTCCGGGCGGACGTGCCCGCCGGCGCGCAGGTGGCGGTGCTGCACCAGTACCAGATGGTCGCCGGGCCGCGGCCGATCACCGTCTACGGCGTGGAAGGGCTCGGCGAGTACCGCTTCCGGCTGCACGGCAACGACCTGGACCGACCGGGCCTGGAGGTGCAGCTGCTCGGCCCGACGCAGCTGCCGCTGGCCGCCGGCGACTGGTCGGTGCTGCAGAACAGCGCGAAGTGCCTCACGGTCCAGATCTCGCCCCGGGCGCGCGGGCTGCGCTCGGTGGCGCACATCAGGGTCAGCCACGGCGGGTCCGAGGTGACCGTCGGCATCCCGCTGGCCCGCAAGTCGCGGGTGGCCGCGCGACCGCGCACCGCGATCGGCTGAGCCGCCGCCCGTCCAGCACACCACCATTCCAGTCTGGAGATCCCGCTCCATGTCCGCACCCGAGATCGAGGCGCCCGCTGCCGCCGCCGCGACGCCCGCTCGACCCCGACGGCAGACGGCGCTGCTCGGGGTGAGCTTCACCGCCGTCGTGCTGATCTGGGGCTCGACCTGGATCGCGATCAAGCTCGCGATCACCGACATGCCGCCGCTCACCGCGTCCGGCCTGCGCTTCATCGTCGCCGGTCCGGCGTTCATCGCGGCCTGCCTCGTGCTGCGCAAGCCGCTGCGCTACCCGAGCGGCATGGGCTGGTTCTTCGCCTTCATGGTGGGCTGCTACTTCACCGTGCCGTTCTTCCTGTTCAACTACGGCGAGCTGTACGTGTCGTCGGGCCTGGCGTCGATCTGCGTGTCGTCGGTGTCGATCCTCATGATCGTGTTCAGCGTGCCGATCCTGCGCACGCGCATCACCACCACGCAGGCCGCGGCCGTGCTGGTCGCGTTCGCCGCGCTGGGCACGCTGATCGTGCACTCGCAGGGCGTCGCGGTGACGCACGTGATCGGCGTGGCGGCACTGCTGGGCGCGGCGGTGATCCACGCGCTGGCCTACATCATGATCAAGAAGCACGGCGGCCGGATGCCGGCGCTCACCCTGAACACCCTGCCGATGGCCGTCGGCGGCGTGCTGCTCACGGGGTTGGGCCTGCTGGTCGAACGCCCCGGCGCGGAGGCGTTCACCGCGCGCAGCGTCGGCGCGACGATCTACCTCGGCGTGGTCGCGTCCGCGATCGGGTTCGCGGTGTACTTCTGGCTCCTCCAGCGGATGGACACGGTGATCGTGTCGTTCGCGTTCGTGCTGTTCCCGATCATCGCGCAGTTCCTGGCCGTGGTGATCGAGGGCGCGTCGTTCGGCTGGGTCGATTTGGTGCTGACGCTGGTGATCCTCGGCGCGTTCGGCGTCACGCAGTACAACCAGCGCAAGGTGCTGCCGCCGCCCGCCGCGGCGACCGCCGCGCTGGACGACGACGGGCGGCCGACCGACGCCGCGCTCGCCGAGGTCTACCGGCACGTGCTGGCCCGCTACCCGTCCGAGGCGTGCGGGTTCATCCGCGCGAGCGGCGTGAAGGACTGCGTGAACGTGATCGAGGACCGGCCCGGGGTCTACGACCGGGAGAGCCGGACCGGCTACGCGTTCGGCGTGGAGGACCTGCGCGAGCTGGAGGACTCGTTCGACGGCGACGACCCGGTCCGGGTGATCTACCACTCGCACCCCGACGCGGGCGCGTACTTCAGCGACGAGGACCACCGGTTCGCCGTGTTCGAGGGCACGCCGGTGTACCCGGTGCGCCACCTCGTCGTGGACACGTCGCGGGACGAGGTGCTCGGCGCGCGGTTGTTCGACTTCGACCCCCCGCGGGGCCGCTACACCGCGATCGCCACCTTCGGCGCGCCGCGCGAGAAGACCGTCCCCCCGCACGCGAAGACCGTGCCCCCGCACGCCGAGCAGGAGTGAGACATGGCCAAGGGCATCGCCGACTCGGTGCTGGACGCGATCGGCGACACGCCGGTCGTGCGGCTGTCGCGGCTGGAACCGGATTTGGACCGCGAGCTGCTGGTGAAGCTGGAGCTGCTCAACCCCGGCGGCAGCCACAAGGTGCGCATCGCGTTGAACATGATCCTGGAGGCGGAGAAGGACGGCGAGCTGGTCCGCGGCAGCGGCCAGACGATCATCGAGTCCACCGGCGGCAACACCGGGATCGGGCTGGCGATGGCGGCGGCCATCCTGGGCTACCGGCTGGTGCTGGTGATCCCGGACAACTACAGCCCGGCCAAGCAACGGCTGCTGCGCGGCTACGGCGCCGAGGTGCTGCTGTCCGACCACACGCTGGGCAACAACTCGCACGCCGAGATGGCGCTGGGGCTGCTGTTCGACAACCCGGACTGGGTGATGCTCAACCAGCAGGCCAACCCGGCGAACCCCGCGATCCACGTGCGCACCACCGCGGTGGAGATCCTGGACGCGCTCGGGCCGCGCCTGCCGGACGCGATGGTCGCGGGCGTCGGCACGGGCGGCCACCTCACCGGCGTGGGCAGGGTGCTGGCCGAGCACAACCCGGCGATGCGGATCGTCGCCGTGCAGCCGGAGGGCTGTTCGTTGCGGGACAACCAGTTCGTCACGCACTCCATCCAGGGCCTCGCCGTCGGGCTGGTGCCCGCGGTGCTGGACCTGGACCTCGTCACGGCCGAGGAGCAGGTGTCGTTCGACGACGCGCGGCGGATGATGCGGCAGGTCATGCGGACCGAGGGGTTGGCGGTCGGCATCTCGTCCGCGGCGAACCTGGTGGCGGCGTGCCGGGTGGCGCGGTCGCTGCCCGCCGGGTCGCGGGTGCTCACGTTCGCCTACGACGGCGTGCACGACTACCTCGACGCGCTGCCCGAGGACGTCGCGTTCGCCGAGGGCTCGGCCGCGGGGGAAGCGCGGTGACCCTGTTCCTGGACCCGGACCGGACCGTCCGGCCGTTCGCGCACCACCGGCCGACCGACGGGGCGCGGTCCGTGCTGCCCGCCGTGCTCGGCGCGGACCTCCAGGTGCCGCTGGGTTCCGGCGCGACGGCGTCGTTCGCGAACTTCGACCACGCCGCCACCGCGCCGTGCATGGTCGCCGTGGCCGAGGCCGCGCAGGCGTTCCTGCCCTGGTACGCCAGCACGCACGAGGGCTCCGGCACGTTGTCCGCGATGTCCACGGCCCGCTTCGACGAGGCGCGGCGGGTGGTCCGGGCGTTCATCGGCTGCCGGGACGACGACTACCTGGTCTTCACCCGCAACACCACCGACGCGTTGAAGCTGCTGGCGATGGCCGTGCCGGAGGGCACGACGGTGGTGGTGTTCTCCAGCGAGCACCACGCGTTGCTGCTGCCGTGGCGGGACGTGCGCCGGTTGCCGATCCCGTCGTCGGTCGAGGAGATGCTGGCGTCGTTGGACGAGGCGCTGTCCTCGCTCGGCGACTCGGCGCTGGTGGCGGTGAGCGCGGTGCTCAACGTGACCGGCGAGCTGATGCCGCTGGAGGACGTGGTCGCGCTGTGCCGCCGCCACGGCGCGCGGGTCGCGGTGGACGCGGCGCAGTACGCCGCGCACCAGCCCATCGACATCGCCGCCCTGGACGTGGACTACGTGGCGTTCAGCGGGCACAAGATGTACGCGCCGTTCGGCATCGGCGTGCTCGCCGGCCGGCCGGACTGGCTGGAGCGGGCGCGACCGCACCTCGCCGGGTGCGGCGCCACGGTGCACGTCGGCGACGGCACCGTGACGTGGGCGGCGGGCGCCCGGCGGCACGAGGCGGGCGGCGCGAACGTCGTGGGCGCGGTCGCGCTGGCGGCGGCGTGCCAGACGTTGCAGACCGCGTGGAACTCGGTGATGCCGTACGAGTCGGTGCTGCTGACCCGGTTGCGCTCGGGGTTGGCCGAGATCCCCGAGGTCGTCGAGGTGTCGTTGTTCGGCCCGGCCAGCGAACGCGTCGCGATGGTCGCGTTCACGGTGGACGGCGTGGACTCCGCGCTGCTGGCGACCGCCCTGTCGGTGGAGTACGGCATCGGCGTCCGCCACGGCGACTTCTGCGCCCGGCCCTTGGCCCGGCACCTGTCCGGCGAGCGCACCGCCGTGCGGGCCAGCCTGGGCCTGGGCATCGGGGTGGACCACGTCGACCGCCTGGTGGACGCGGTCCGCACGATCAGCGAGATCGGGCCGCGGATGTTCTACGTGGCCGAGGACGGCGCGTGGTGGCCCAGCACGGAGGCCACGGGCTCACGGCTGCACGTGCCGCCGACGCGGTAGGCGGCGCCACCCGGGTCAGCCCGGCGCGTGCACCGGCTCGGGCTCGGGCGCCGCGGTCCGGTCGCGGTCGCGGGCCCAGGCGGCCAGTCGTGGCGCGAGCAGCCGGTACACCTCGGGGTCCAGGCCCATGCCGGTGTGCGTGCTGTCCACCTCGACGCACTCCGCGCACGGGTCGGCGCACAGCTCCCAGGGCGCGATGAGGTCGTTGCGGGAGTACACCGCGATGGCGGGCACCCGCAGGGGCTGCTTGAGGCCGGTGGAGTGGGTGTCGTAGCACGCGCCCGCGAAGCAGTCCTCGTTGAGCAGCCCCGGGATCCCGACCCGCGACAGCCGGGCCAGGGTCCGCGCCACCCGCATCACGCTCGGGTGCGCGCCGAGCTGGTCCAGCACCGGGCTGGCGAGCATCACCAGGCCGCGCACGAGTTCCGGCCGCCGCACGGACACCAGCCGGGCCAGGCCGCCGCCCCGGCTCTGCCCGAACAGCACCACCGGGCCGCCGGTCGCCTCGGCGTGCGCCTCCAGCCCGCGTTCCAGCCGGTCGACCAGGTCGGACGTGCACCCCACGTTCAGCCCGATCCGCGCGCCGGTGGGCACGTAACCGCGTTTGCGCAGCCACGTCCTGGTCAGGTGCAGGCTGCGGTCGCCGAAACCGAACCCCGGCACGAGCAGCACGCCCAGGCCGCGGCCCTCCTCGGGGTCGGGGGCGCGCCAGACCGGGTGGGCCAGCAGGCGCGGGATGCCCAGCATCGCGACCAGCACCTGTTCCCGGGCCACCGCACGGGTCGCCTCCGCCACGCCCATCCGACCTCCCTGTTTCGGGGACACCGGGGTTCCCCCTCGGGGCGCGATCCATTCCTGTCCGCCGGTCCGTTTGCGTGCCAGAGCCGAGGGAACCACTGTCCTATGTGGTTGTGGAGGCCGCCGGGCGTGTACCGGCCCCAAGAGGACACCTGGTTGATGGCCAGGGCGCTGGAGCAGGCCGGGATGCCGCGCGGGGCGCGCGTGCTCGACGTCTGCACCGGCACCGGCGCGCTGGCGATCGCCTCGGGCGTGGCGGGGGCGGGTGAGGTCACGGCGGTGGACCTCAGCCGGCGCGCCCTCGCCGCGACCCGGGTCAACGCCCGGTTGCGCGGGCTGTCCGTGCGCGTGCGGCGCGGCGACTTCGGCGACCTGGTCGGCCGGGAGCGGTTCGACGTGGTCACGGCCAACCCGCCGTACGTGCCGAGCGCGGACGTGCCGGACCGGGGGCCCGCGCGGGCGTGGGACGCGGGGCTGGACGGGCGTTGCGTGCTCGACCGGCTGTGCGCGGTCATGCCGTTGTTGTTGGCGGACAAGGGCATGGGGTTGATCGTGCACTCGACGCTGTGCGACCCGGACGTGACGCTGCGTCAGTTGCGCGGCGGTGGTCTGAAGGCGTCGGTGGTCGCGCGCCGCACCGTCCCGTTCGGACCCGTGATGCGCGGCCGGGCCGCGTGGTTGGCCGAACGCGGGCTCATCGAATCCGGTCAGGAGCACGAGGAGTTGGTGGTGGTCCGTGCCGACGCAGCGTGAAGCCCGGGTGGTGACCGTCGTGCCCGGTGGGCCGGTGCTGGTGGAGGGGCCGGTCGAGCTGCGGCTGGACGACGGGACCGTGGTGTGCTCGGACCGGTTCGTCGTCGCGGTGTGCGCGTGCCGCCGCAGCAAGCGCTACCCGCTGTGCGACACGAGCCACCGCAAACGACGCTGACCTGTTGTCCTAACCGTCCTGGAGGGGCCGGCGCAACGCCGTCAGCCCCTCCTGCCACGCGCCCAGCAGGTGGTCGCCGAGCCGTTGTTCCAGCAGTTCGGTGGCCTGCACGCCGAACACCACGGATTCGGCCAGCTCCGGCTCGCGGGCCAGCAGGTCGCCGATCACGTCCCGCCGCATCACCTGTTCGTGCACGGCGTCCGCCTCGATGTGCTCGGTGAAGAACTCGACGCACGCCGGGTGCGCGTCCAGCCGCTCCAACGCCTTGGCCATCCGGGTGGCGCTGGGCGCGGTGGTGATCTCGGCCGCGGCGAAGTGCCCGACCAGCGCGCCGCGCAACGACCGGTGCAGGCCGCACAACGACATCAGGTTCACCGTCGCCAGCATCACCGCGGGGGCGTGCTCCAGGTACCGCAGGTAGCCGGGGTCCAGGTCGGCGCCGACGAGCAGGTCGGCGAACAGCCGCGAGTGCATCCGGTCGCCGCGCCCGCCGCCGAACTCGTCGAACTCCACCGCCACCAGCGCGGCCTTCGCCGCGCCGCGCAGGCGCGGGATCACCCAGGCGTGCGGGTCTGCCTCCTTCAGGTGGTAGATCGAGCGCAGGGCGAGGTACTCGCGCATGTGCCACCACTCCCCCTCGTCCTTGAGGAAGTGGCTCACCCCCACGCCGTCCACCGGCTCGACCAGCAGTTCGTCCAGCACACCGCCGATGTCCGCGCCGCCGGGCACGTCGGCCCGCAGGGCGTCGAGGAACACCCGCTCCAGGGCGCCGCGGAACCGCAGCAGCCCCGGGTCCCACTCCCAGTCGTCCGACACGCCGGCGAAGCCCTGGTAGTGCAGCTCGTAGCACACGTGCAAAGCCAGTTGGAGGTCTTCGCCGTACGGGTCCGCCGACCCGGGCGACGGCAGGTCCGCGGCCGGCGGGTCGGCGCGCAGGACGTCGAGGACGGCGGCCGAGAGCGGGCCGCGCGGCGCGGGGAGCACGGCGCGGTCGAGAGCAGGGTCCACAGTGGTCATGCCCGTGGACTACCCGCTCCGGTAAGCGCGCACGCGAGCACGTCCACGGCCGCCTCGGGTGATCCGGCCCTCAGTTGACGGGCCGCACCGGTCCCCTGCTCCACCACGCCCCGCACGAGTGACCGGATCAGGTCACGGTCGTCACCCAGCGCATCGGACACGTGGTCGAGCAACGCGTCCACCAGGTCCGCGGCGGGCACCGGCCGCGCGGTGAACGGGTCCACGCCGGGGCCGGAGAGCCCGTAGCGGGCCGCCGTCCACACCGCCGCCGCCAGCACCTGGTCGTCCAACTCCGGGGCGGGACCGGCGGTGCGGGCGGTGTCCACGAGCGCCCGGGTGAGCCCGGCCTGGAGCAGCGCGTCGTCCACCGTGGCGGCGGCGTCGGCGGCGCGCACCTCCACCGTCGGGTACCGGGTCGACGGCCGGGCCAGCCAGAACGTCTGGCTGGGGTCCACCAGCACGCCGCAGTCCACCAGCCGGGCCACCCTGGCGTCGTGCTCGGCGGCCGTGCGGGAGAACGGCGGCACGCCCGAGCCGGGGAACGGCGCCTGGTGCACCATGCGCCAGCTCGCGTACCCGGTGTCGCGGTCCCGGTCGAACGGCGAGTTCGCGCCCAGCGCGAGCAGCGTCGGCAGCCACGGCCGCAGGTGGTTGACCACGTGCACCGCGGTCTCCCGGTCCGGCACGCCGACGTGCACGTGGCAGCCGCAGCACTGGTAGCCGTGCACCTGGCCGCGGTAGACCGAGTCGATCCGCTCGTAGCGCTCCCCCGCGCTCAGCGCCGGCCGCAGGTCGGCCAGCGGCGGCGAACCGGACGCGACCAGCCACAGGCCCTCGGCGCGGGCGGCGGCGGCCAACGCGCGCCGGCCCGCCGTCAACTGGTCGCGCAGCTCGTCCAGGCCCTCGCACACGCCGCTGGCGAACTCGACCTGCGCGGCGCTGAGCTCGCGGTGGACCCGCGCGCCGGGCGGCAGGTCGCGCACGCCCGCCAGCACGTCGGCCGCACGCGCCACGGGGCGGCGCGTCGACGGGTCCACCAGGAGGAACTCCTCCTCGACGCCGACCGTCATCAGGCGGGGTCGCGACGGGGCAGCGGCCGGGTGGCGGGCCCTTCCAGCACGCTGCCGTCCACGTCGAACCGCGAGCCGTGGCACGGGCAGTCCCAGCTGCGCTCCGCGGCGTTGAACCGGACCAGGCAGCCCAGGTGCGTGCAGCGCAACGACACGCCGTGCGCAACCCCGGCCTCGTCCCGGTACACGCCCGCCTTGCCCGTGCCGTCGCGCACCACCCGCGCCTCGCCGACCGGCACGTCCGCCACCGAGTCCACCTCGGCGGACTTCAGCCGGTCGCCGACGAGGTCCGCGGCCACCTTCGCGTTCAGCTTCGCGAGCTTCGGCGTGGCGCCCAGGGTCAGCCGGTGCGGGCTGAACCGCGCGGCCAGCGGGTTCTCCCGGCCCACGACCAGGTCGGTGAGCAGCTCGGCGGCCAGGGTGCCGTTGCTCAGGCCCCACTTCATGTAGCCGGTCGCGCCGTACAGCGTGGTCGAGCCGGGCGTGTAGGGGCCGATCATCGGCAGGTTGTCGTAGGCCGTCGGGTCCTGCGCGGACCAGCGGTGGGTCACCTCGGCGACGTCCCAGTGCTCGCGGGCGAACGCGGCCAGCTCCTCGTACGGCTCACCCGGCGACGACCCGGTCGGGTGACCGCGCCCGCAGACGATCAGCAGGTCGCCGGACCGCGACAGCGACCACGAGGGGCTGCCCGCGCTGATCGCCAGGCCCGTCGGGGGCGTGCCGGAGCGCAGGGTCGCGGCGACGCAGTAGGAGCGCATGGGCTCCAGCCGGGCGAAGTACAGGCCGCGGTCCAGGATCGGGTAGTGCGTGGCGATGACCACGCGTTCGGCGGTGACCGTGCCGTCCTCGGTGTGCACGCGGCTCGGCTTGCCGTCCTCGATGCGCAGCACGCGGCTGCCCTCGTAGACCCGCGACCCGTCGCCGTCCACGGCCTCCGCGAGGCCGCGCACGTACTTGGCCGGGTGGATCAGCAGCTGGTCGTCCAGCCGCACCGCCCCGGCCACCTCGAACGGCACGCCCATGTGCTCGCCGCGGTCGCGCGTCACCGGCAACCCGGCCTTGGCCGCCGCGGCGGCCTCCTGCTCGACCGAGGGCAGCTCCGACTCGTCGAACGCGTAGGTGTAGGCCGGCATGCGGCGCAGGTCGCAGTCGATGCCCAGCTCGGACACCAGCGCGGCCACCCGCTCGACGGCCGCCAGGTTGCCCGCGGCGTAGTCGGCCGCCGCCTCGGGGCCGTGCCTGCGCTCGATCGTGGAGTACACAGTGGACTGCAGGGCGGTGACCTTGGCGGTGTTGTTGCCGCTCACGCCGCCGCCCACGCGCTCCGCCTCCACCACGGCGACCCGCAGGCCCGCGCGCTTGAGCAGCAGCGCCGTGGTGACGCCGGTGATGCCGCCGCCGACCACCGCCACGTCCACCGCGGCCTCGCCGACGAGCACGGGGAACCGGCCGTGCGGGATCGCCTCCGACCACAACGAGTGGAGGGCGGTCGTGGTCGCTTCCGTCATGCTTTAGCTCATACCCGGCACCTCGGTGTTCGAACCTCCGCCGACGCGGTAACCCCGGCGCATGCGCAGCTTCGACGATCTCTCCGATTTGGTCTCCCTGGTCGAGGACCGCGCGCCCGCGCGCGAGCTGTACGTGCGCTGGTCGCAGGGGCCGGACGCGGACAGCGACCGGCGCAGCCGCGACGGGCTGAGCGGCGTGCACCTGCCCGGGCTGTCCGCCAACTCGCTGGCCATCGAACCGTGGTGGGGCGACCGGCCGCTGCGGCTCTGGGTGGCCCGCCGCCTGCACGACTACCGCCACCTGCGGGAACGGCGCGGTCCGGGCACCCGGCCGTGGGTGCTGGAGGGCCAGGAGGTCGGCCGCGGTCCGGACAACGAGCCGTTGGTGAAGTGCCACCGCCCGATCGGGTGGATCGCGGACGACGTGCTCACCGAGTGCGAACGCCTGGTCGAGGAGCACGCCGCCACGAACTGGGGCTCCCTGGACCGGGAGGGCTGACACGTCGCCGACCCGTTCACGGTTGCGTCCGCAGTAGGTGTCGTGATCGTGCACGCGGCGGACCGGGGAGAGCGGTCCGCACCCCGGTCCGGCCACCGCGCCGACCCGCGTCCCGAGCACGCGCCCTGCCGCCCGCGCGTCACCGACTGCGGGCGCGAATCCCGCGCACGAGTGCTCAGCCCACGGTGAACGGCCTGGTCGCGCCCGTGAACGGGGTGATCGCGCCGGTCCAGCCGCTCTTCCAGTCGCCGTGGTGCACGATCCGGTACGTGCCCGCCGGGGTGTCGGCCGGGATCGTCCAGGTGATCGTGGCGGTCGAGTTGGCCACGCCCTCGCGTTGCCACCGGTAGCGGGTGGACCAGTCGCCGTCGTCGGCGTGCCGGGTCCACGTGCCGCCGACCAGCCGTTGGACCTCCAGGAACGTGCCGTTGCGGCGCAGGTTGTTCTTCGGGTGGCCGGTGACGAACACCGCCGTGGCGGTCCGGCCGCGCGCGTAGGTCGCGGCCGGCTCGGTCAGCACCTGGCCGAACGAGTGCCACGGCGCCTTGTCGTCGAACACGACCCCGGTCTGGAGGTTGATGCCGGTGAACGGGGGCTTGGTCGGCGTCGCGCCCGGCGCGAGGGGCGTGCCCGCGCGCAGCGACGCGGCGAGCTCGGCGAACTCCTGCTGGTAGGCGGGCAGGGTGTTGCGGCCGAACAGGGTCGAGCCACCCTCGTACTGCTGGAGGTCGTACTCCTCCGGGGTGGTCACGTACTGGCTGTAGTCGTTGGCGTAGCCCTGCACCAGCACGTTCTCCAGCGGCACGCCCGCCTCGGCGGCCACCGCGCGGCGGATCCGCAGCCCCGCCACGATCGTCACCTCCGCCGGCACGGCGACCAGGTGCAGCGGTCCGATCCGGACGATCTGCAGCGGCAGGACGTTCGGCGTGGCCTGCACCAGGCCGGTCGGCACCAGCGATGCCTTCGGGTACTGGCAGTCGCGCAGCCACTGCGGCACCTCGACGTTCAAGGGTTCGAACAACGCCTTCAGCGGGCTGGTCATGCCCTCGCTGAAGCCGGGGATCGCCGGGCCGTCCTCCACGCTGCCCGCCATCGTGGAGGCGCCGACCACACCGGGGCACGTCGTGCCGGGGCGGCCGTCGGTGGTGTACCGGCCGTCAACCGTCACCGCGGCCATGTCCACGAACCGCATCCGGTAGTCCACCGCGCCGGTGACCGGTGTCTGCGGCCCGGCGAACACCTCCTGGGCCTTGCGGTTCTGCCGCTCGCCGATGATCCGGGTGTTCTCCACCTCGTCCTCGGTCGGCCCCGAGCCGGGGCGGAGGTTGAGGTTGGGCGACATGTCGCCCGCGTTGGTGTTGGGGAACGCGGCGACGAACCCGGGCCGGTCCTCCAGGTACCGCACGCCCCGGTCGTCGTGCTCCCACTGGTAGGACGCGTAGCCCTTGTTGTCCGGGCTGATCAGGGTGTTCTTGTTGGTCATCGACGTGTTGTGGGTGGCGAACCAGCTGATCGCGCCGACGTCCGCGCCGTTCTGCCGGAACCGCAGCACGGTCATCGCCGGGTCGATCGCGCCCGGGAAGTGGGCCCTGTCCGCGGCGGGGTTGCGGTCGAACGCGACCCGCGAGCGGTTCACGCTGGCGTTGGTCAGCTCCCCCCGGCCCAGGGTCAGCTCCCCCGGCTTGAGGTCCTCGTGCGCCTTGACGATCGACTCGGTGATGCCGTCGGCGATGGCCGCCAGGGTCTGCGGCTGCAGGCCGAGGATCGAGAGGTTGTAGGCGAGGTTGTGCGAGTAGCCGCCGGGCCCGGCGTGCGTGTGGGTCGCGGACAGCAGCACGTTCTCGCGGGTGTAGAGCGAGCCGTACCGGGCCTGGAGCCGGGCCAGCACCTCCTCCTGCACCGCCCGGAAGATCATTGCCAGGTCCGCGTTGACGTACGCGACCCGCTTGCCGGTGGCCTGGTCGACCACGACGAAGGCGCGGGAGCGCTGGCGCTGGTGGATGCCGGTGGTCTTCTGGTCGAACGAGGAGTACCCCATCATGCCGTTCTCGGCGGCCGGTCCGGTGACGTCCGAGATGCCCCGGCCGACCAGGTACGGCTGCGGCACGGCCTCCGCCGCCGGCAGCCCGACCACGACCAGCGCGCCCACCAGCGCGGTTGCCGCCCACGACCGTCGAGAGAACCGCATCAGCACTCCCCGAGCCGACATACGCGAAATGTCTTCACCTTTACTCGACGGTAGGTGATCCGGGCCACGCGGGCAACCCCCGACCGGACGCCGCCCTACGGTGGTCGACATGCACACGGTGGCCGTCCTCGCCCTCGACCGGGTCGTGCCGTTCGACCTGTCCACGCCCCTGGAGGTGTTCACCCGCACCCGGCTGGCCGACGGCCGTCCCGCGTACCGCGTCCTGGTCTGCGGCGCGACGCCGACGGTGGACGCGGGCGCGTTCACGCTCCAGCCGCCGTGGGGGCTGGACGCCGTGGTCGCCGCGGACACCGTGATCCTGCCGGGCTGCGCCGACGCCACCGCCCCGGTCCCGGAGGAGGTGATCGACGCGCTGCGGCGCGCCGCCGCACGCGGCGCGCGGATCGCGTCCATCTGCTCCGGCGCGTTCGTCCTCGCGGCCACCGGCCTGCTCGACGGCCTGCGCGCCACCACGCACTGGGCCGCGGCCGCCGCGCTCGCCGCGCGGCACCCTGAGGTGGAGGTGGACCCGGACGTGCTCTACGTGGACAACGGCCGGCTGCTGACATCGGCCGGCGCCGCCGCCGGGCTGGACCTGTGCCTGCACCTCATCCGCCGCGACCACGGCTCCGCAGTCGCCGCCGACGCCGCCCGCCTGTCGGTGATGCCGCTGGAGCGCGAGGGCGGCCAGGCGCAGTTCATCGTGCACGAGCGGCCGCCCGCGCCGCGCGGCTCGGTGCTCGAACCCGTGCTGCGGTGGATGGAGGACAACTGCGAGCGCGACATCGGCCTGGAGGACATCGCCGCCCACGCGGGCATGAGCACCCGCACGCTCAACCGCCGGTTCCGCGAGCAGACCGGCACCACGCCCGTGCAGTGGCTGCACCGCACCCGCATCCGCCGGGCGCAGCACCTGCTGGAGGCGACCGACCACCCGGTGGACCGGATCGCCGCCCGGGTCGGGTTCGGCTCGCCCACGGCGTTCCGGGACCGGTTCAAGCGGGTCGTCGGCACCAACCCCCACGCCTACCGCGCCGCGTTCCGCCGACGTGACGCGGCCGCTCAGTCCACCCCCGCGTAGGAGTGCAGGCCCACCACCACCAGGTTGACGAAGAACAGGTTGAACAGCACCACGACCAGGCCGACGACGTTGAGCCACGCCGAGCGCCGCCCCCGCCAGCCCGCCGTCGCGCGGGCGTGCAGGTAGGCGGCGTAGCAGACCCAGGAGGCGAACGCGACCGTCTCCTTGGGGTCCCAGCCCCAGAACCGGCCCCACGCCTGCTCGGCCCACACCGCGCCGGTGACGATCGCGAACGTCAGCGTCAGGAACCCGACCGCGCCGGTGCGGTAGGCGATCTTGTCCAGGTGGTCGGCGGGCGGCAGCCGCCGGACCGGCCCGGACTTGCCGGTCCCCTTGCCCGTGCTCGCCAGGTGCAGCGCGCTGACCACACCGGACAGCAGGAACACGCCGCTGGCCATGATCGCCGCCGCGACGTGGATGATGATCCAGTACGAGCGCAGCGCCGGCACGAGCGGCGCGGCCTCGGTGTAGAGCCGGTTGCCCGCCAGGAACAGTAGCGACGCGATCGGCAGCAGCACGAACACCGACATCCGGCGCAGGTCGTGCCGCAGCACCAGGTAGAGCCACGCGACGACGGCGATGAGCCCGACCGCCGACAGGTACTCGTACATGTTGCCCCACGGCACCCGGCCGGTCGCGACACCGCGCAGCGCCAGCGACGCGAGGTGCAGCAGCCCGCCCAGGACGGTCAGCGCGACCCCGCACCGGCCGAACCGGACCGCGAACGCGGGCGGGTTCGCCGCGTGCCGGGTCAGCGCGTACTCGGCCGAGCACAGCAGGGCGGCGAGCATGTAGACGCCGAACGCGCTGGTGAACAGCCAGTCGCTGAGCAGCGCGGGCCCCGCCAGGCGGTCACCCATGGCCGGCCCACAGCTGGTTGAGCCGCAGCACCATCACGGGCACGCTCAGGCAGGTCACGGTCAGCACGCCCGCGCCCCACCGGGACCGCTCGGCCACCGACCACACCGCGCCCAGCGGCAGCACGACCGCGACGCCGACCAGGTAGCCGACGAACGTCGCGCGGTCCAGCTCGCGGTCCGAGCCGAGCAGCGCCACCACGCCGACCACCGCCTGCACCAGCAGCGCCGCCTCCAGCAGCACCACGACCGCCGCCAACCCGAGCGTCGGCCTGGTGCGCAGGGTGATCGGGTGGTCGAGCACCGCCAGGACGAGCGCCCAGGCGGCGGCCCCGAACGCGACGACCGTCACCGCGGTCGCCAGGACTTGGATCATCGCACCCCTCCGGAATGACTACTACAGAACGTAGCACTACGTCGTGTAGTAGTCCCCGTGGAGGGGTCAGAAGATCACGAAGCTCACCGGGGTGGACACCAGCACCAGGCCCCCGACCAGCGCGGACCAGCGGACGGCGGCGGGCAGCGGCGGCAGGCCGGCCAGGCGGTCCAGCCGCGCCTCCACGGCGACGTCGGCCGCGCCCAACGCGCCCTCGGGCGGGCGGACCGTGTCGAACCTCCGCAGCGCGGCGGCCAGCGGCCGGGCGCCGTGGCGCAGGCTCGCGCTCTCGTCGGCCCGCATCTCCACCAGCAACGCCACCGCCCGCGCGACCGACCGCACCAGCCGCACCTTCGGCAGCACCGCGCACAACGCGCTGAACGGCAGCAGCACCAGGTCGTGCCGCTCGCGCCCGTGCGCGTGCTCGTGCCCCAGCACGGCGTCCACCTGCTCGCGGGTCAACGCGGTCAACGCGCCCGAGCTGAGCACGACGGCCGACCGCGTGCCGGGCACGCAGTAGGCGACCACGTGCGGGTGGTCCAGCACCAGCGCGCCGGGCGCGGCGTCGTCCCGGCGGGCGACCAGCGCGAGCACGTCGCGGTGCCTGCGGCGCACCCGCAGCACCGACCACCAGGTCCACAGCAGACCGATGAGCAGGTCGGCCGCGGACAGCAGGCCCAGCACGACCAACACGGCCGCGGGCGTCACGTCGCCGCGCACGGCGTCCCCCGCCCAGCGGCCGAGGGCGACCGGGATGGGCGCGTCGTACGGCGCGAGACCCAGGGCGAGCAGCAGGCCGACCGCCGACAGCACCGCCGCCAGGCCGAGCATCTGCCACAGCAGGATGCCGGTGCGCGGGGCGCGCCACACCCACCGGGCGCGGGCGAGCGGACCCGCCACCGCCACGCACAGCGCGAGCGTCGCGGCGAGGTGCCACGCGGCGTTCACCGCTCGTCCAGCGCCTGGCTCAGGGCCTCCGCCTCGGGCTCGCTCACCGACCGCGCGAAGTGCGCCAACGCGGTCTCCCGGTCACCGGTCAGGGACAGCGCGTCGAGCATCAGCCCGGCCACGTACTGCTCCCGGCTCGCCACCGGCGCGTAGTGCCAGGCGCGGCCCTCGCCGGCCTCGCGCCGGACGAAACCCTTCTTCGCCAACCGGTTCAGCACCGTCATCACGGTCGTGTACGCCAGGTCGCGGTCGGACAGCGCGCGGACCACCTCCCGCACCGCCACCGGCTCGCCGCGATCCCACAGGACGTCCATCGCGGCCCGCTCCAACTCGCCCAGCCGGTTCACCGCCACGCTCCACCCGTCACGCCGCGATCGTACGAGGCCGGCCGGCGCGCCGCGGTCAGGAGCCGCTGATGTTGACCATCCAGGAGATGCCGAACCGGTCCTGGCAGGCGCCGAACTCGTCGCCCCACACCTGCTTCTCCAGCGGCACGGTGACGTTGCCGCCCTCGGAGAGCTGCTCGAAGTACCGGCGCAGCTCCTCGCCGTCGTCGCCGCTGAGGCTGATGGTGACGTTGTCGCCGGGGTTGTGCGGCATGCCGGGCGGGGTGTCGGAGGCCATCAGCGTGTAGCCGCTGGGCGTCTCCAACTGCGCGTGCATGATCTTCTCCGCCTCGGGCGCGTCGGCCTGGCCGAACTCGCCGAACGTGTTGACCACCAGCGTGCCGCCGAAGACGGATTCGTAGAACTCCATGGCCTCGCGGGCGTTTCCTGCGAAGCTGATGTACGGGTTGAGTCGCGAACTCATGGCGCCCTCCTCTCGGGGACGGGTCGTGCGGGCGGGCTCATCCTGGCACCGGGGACCGACAATCGCAGGGCGGGTGGGGTACGAGGGTGGGCAACGCGATCACGGTCTACCTGTCGTCGCCGGGCGACGTGCGCGACGAGCGGGCCGCGGTGCTGGAGGTGGTGCGGCGGCTGCGGTTCGACCCGTTCCTCGACCCCGGCACGGACCTGAGGGTGGTGAGCTGGGACAACCCCGACGCGCCGGTGCCGCTGCCGCTCTCGGAGCAGCCCCAGGACACGGTGGACTCGGTGCAGGGCCTGCCGTCGGAGAGCGACATCGTGATCGCGGTGCTGTGGTCGCGGCTGGGCACGCCCGTGCGTGGCGCGGCGTCGGGCACGGTGTGGGAGATCGAGGACGCGCTGCGCGCCGGCGGGCCGGACGTGCTGGTCTACCACAAGACCCCGCCCGCGACGGTGGCGCTGGGCGACCCGGACTGGCACGCCAAGGCCGAGCAGTACCGGGCCCTCACCGACTACCTGGCCACGCTGCGCGAGCGCGGGGTGGTGCAGGAGTTCGCCGACCTGGGCGAGTTCCGGTCGCTGGTGGACGCCCACCTGCGCCGGCTGATCGCGCGGCGGACCAGGCCGGCCGCGCCGCGGCGGACGCGCTGGGACGCCTCCCGCTCCCCCTACCCCGGGTTGCAGGCGTTCACCACCGCCGACGCCGACTGCTTCTTCGGCCGCGACCACGAGGTCGACGCGCTGGTCGGGCTCGTGCGCGCGCACCGCCTGGTCACGGTCGTCGGCCCCAGCGGGTCGGGCAAGTCGTCGCTGGTCGGCGCCGGGCTGCTGCCCAGGCTCGCGGCGGCGGGGTGGCGCACGCCGAGGTACGCCGACGGCGCGTGGTCGGGCCACCGCGTCACGCCCCGCGGCATCGCCGCGGGTCAGGAGCTGCCGGAGCCGGAGGACGCCCGCACGGTGGTGTTCGTGGACCAGTTCGAGGAGGTCTTCGCCCCGGCCGCCGGAGCGCACCGGCAGGCGCTGCTGGACCGGTTGGTCGACCTGGCCGACTCGGGCGGCGCGACCGTGGTGGCGAGCCTGCGCGCGGACTTCCTCGGCCCGGCGCTGGAGCACCCGGGCCTGGCGCGGCACCTGCGGTCGGCGATGCTGCCGCTGGGCCCGCCGGACCTGTCGTCGGTCTCGGAGATCATCCGCAGGCCGGCCGCGCTGGCCGGCCTGCGGTTCGACCGCGACCTGCCCGAGCTGCTGCTGGTGCACGCGCGGCAGGAGCCGGGGCGGCTGCCGCTGCTGGCGTTCGCGCTCCACGAACTGCACCTGCGCCGCGACGGCGACCGGTTGACCACGGCGGCCTACGAGGAGATCGGCGGGGTCGAGGGCGCGATCGGGCACCTCGCCGAGCGGGCGTTCCGGGCGCTGCCCGACGAGGTGCGGGCCGAGTTCGGGGCGGTGGTGCGCAAGCTGGTCGAGGTGGACGAGGTCGGTGGCCCGGTGCGCGGCCGGGCCGCGCAGGCCGAGCTGTCCGCGCCGCGCCGCAGGGCGCTGGTGGACGCGCTGGTCGACGCCCGGCTGCTGGTCACCGGCACCGGACCCGACCCGTTCGTGGAGGTGGCGCACGAGGCGATCTTCCGCGGCTGGCCGCGGTTCGCGCGGTGGCTGGACGCGGGCCACGAGGACCTGCTGGCGGTCAACCGGATGCGGCGTGCGGCGGCGGACTGGGCGCGCAGCGGGCGCGACCCGCTGTTCCTGTGGCCGCAGGAGCGGATCGAACCGGTGGTGGGGGCGGTGACCCGGATGGACGTCGCGTTGACGCCGCAGGAGCGCGACTTCCTGAGGCCCGAGCCCGAACGCCTGCTCGACGAGCTGGTCACGCCCGGTCTGCCGCACTCGCGGCGGCGCGAGATCTCCACCCGTCTCGCCCGGCTGGGCGATCAGCGCCCCGGCGTGGGCGCCGTGGACGGGCGGCCGGACATCGTGTGGTGCGAGGTGCCCGGCGACGAGCCGCTCTGGATCGCGAAGTACCCCGTCACGGTCGAGCAGCTCGCCGCCTTCCGCCGCGGCCGGTTCCGGACGACGGACGCCCGGCCGACCGGGCTGGAGGGGCGGCAGCCGAACGCGCCCGCCGCCGTCACCTGGCACGAGGCGGTGGTGTTCTGCCGGTGGCTGGACGGCCTGCGCGACCGGGCGTGGCCGCGGCACGGGGTGGTGCGGCTGCCGACCGCGCGGGAGTGGGTGCGCGCGGCGGGCGGCGGGTCCACCCGGTACCCGTGGGGCGACGACTGGCGCGACGACCACGCCAACACCGCCGCGTCGGGGCTCGGCGGCCCGATCGCCGTGGGGATGTACCCGCTGGGGCGGTCGCCCGCGGGCGGCGCACTGGACCTGGTCGGGACGGTGTGGGAGTGGTGCGAGGACGACCCGGGGACCGCCCCGGAAGGGGTGCACGTGCTGAAGGGCGGTTCGGCGCGGGAGCACCCCGACCGGTGCCGCGTCGACGTGGACCGGGTCATGCGCGGCGACGTCGTGCGGGACGACCGCGGTTTCCGGCCGTGCGTCGGGCCGGCGCTGTGGGCGGGTGGAGCGAGGTGAGGCAGCCGCTCGTGCCCGTGGAACAGGTCGAGGTCGTCCCCGGCGCGCTGTCGGCGACGCTGTACCTGGACCGGGTGAACGCGGGCGTCGAGCACGAGGTCTGGCTGTTCGCCACCTGCGGCATGGAGGCCGTCGGCGCGCCCGAGGTGGTGTTCGCGGTGCGCCGGGACGGCCCACCGCCCGCACGGGTGCTCGACCTGTTCCGGTCGCTGCACGACCAGGCGGCGAGCGGCGCGGCCCTGTCGCCCGGCGACGCGCTGGAGGTCGACCGGGGCACGTTCGGGTTCGGCCCGGCCATCAGCGGGTTCCTGTGCCTGCCCTACCGCCTGCACGACCCGCGGCTGCCCGCGCTCGACGGCTTCGGGCGCACGCCGCTGCTGCTGGTCGCGTTGCTGGCGGGGGAGTACCGGGCCGCCCAGCGGTACGGCCACCTGCGGGTGCTGGCGCTGCTGGGCAAGCTGACCCGGGTGTTCCCGCACCCGTGGTGGTTCGACGACCGCCGCCCGGTCGTCGTCGAGCCGGAGCCGACGCACCCCGGCGCGGCCTCCGTGCTGTCGCGCCACGACCTGCCCACCGCGCGGGCGCCCTACCTCAGCGTGGTCCACAGTGGACCGCAGGTGCGGCTCTCGCTGTCCGAGGCGGCCTGCGACCGCCTGCTGGACCTGCTGTCCGGCGCGCCCGAGACGGTGTTGCTGCTGCCGGGCGCGGGCGAGTCCGAGGACGCCCGGTACGTGTGGCGGCCGGGCCAGACCGGTCCGGAGGCGATCATGTTCGCCGGCGGCGGCTCGGTCGTGCACGGCGCGCTGGACGTCGGCGTGAACTTCCTGCTCCTGCTGCACGGCGACGTCGAGGTGGACGCGGTGCAGCAAGAGGACGGCTTCCTGCTGATGATGCCCGACGAGCTGTGGCGGCGGTTCCTCCGGGCGCTGGCGGACCGCCGGGGGCTGACCTGGCGCGCGGCGGGCAGCGAGATCACGCTGGAGCCGTACGCCCAGCGGTACGCCTCGCCGTTCGGGGTGGTCGCGCAGAGCCGGGACGGCTTCCCGCCGTACCGCCCCAAGCCCACCGCGCGAGGCGTCGGCGACGCGGCGTCGCCGCTCTACAACGTCCGGCTGGACGCCATCCACCTGCTCACCGACCAGCGGTTGGTGGAGCAGGAGCTGTCGGCCGAGGAGGCGGTCGGGTTCATCCAGGACGCCTGCCAGGTCGTGGACGACGCGCTGGAGGGCGTCCACCACGGGGTCGAGGCGCTCCTCGTGCACTTCCGGCTGACACCGGGCATGCCGCCGTGGATCGGGCTGGCGGTCAGCCCGGACCGGCCCGGTGTGCTGCCGCGCGAGGTGGCCGACCCCCTGCTCGCGCGGTTGAACGCCCTGCCGGGACCGGCGGTGCGGCGCCACGAAGTGCGGTTCGAGGCGCGGCTGGAGGTCGTGCGGGAGTGAGCTATTGGACGTCCCCGGTGGTGGCCGAGCGGACGGGGCCGGAGGACAGGTCGCCGGGCGGGATGCCCGGGTGGTGTCCGGTCCGCGCGCCGGGCGGCGGCGCGGTCGGCGCGAGCGACAGCCGGGAGACGATCCGGTAGCGGTCGCCCCGGTACAGCGAGTGCACGTACTCGACCGGGCGGCCGGTGGTGTCGTTGGTCAGCCGCTCGAACAGCAGCGCGGGGGCGAACACCGGCACGCCCAGCAGCTCCGACTCGGCGTCGTTGGTGACCGTGGGCTCGATGGACTGCACCGCGTCGCTGACGTGCACGCCGTGGTCGGCGAGCCGGTCGTAGAAGTTGCCCGACTCCATGTCCTCGACCGTGAGGCCGGGCGCGACGACGACCGGGACGTGCAGGTACTCGATCGCCATCGGCGCGCCGTCGACCAGCCGCAGCCGGGCGATGTAGTGGATCTCGGCCGCCGGCGACACGCGCAGCCTGCGGCCCACCCGCGCGCCCGCCGGGATGCGGGCGTGCTCCAGCACCCGGCTCGACCACGCGCCGCCCGCCTGCGGCACGGTCATGGCGCGGTCGCCGGACACCAGCTCCTGGGTGATCTTGGCGGGCGCCACGAACGTGCCGCGGCCGTGCTGGCGGACCAGCAGGCCGGTATTGACCAGTTCGTCCACGGCCGAGCGCAGCGTGGGCCGGGACACCGAGAGCTGGCGGCACAGCACGCGCTCGGCCGGGATGGGCGCGCCCGGCGGGTGGGTCTCGATGAGTTCGAGCAGGTAGTCGCGCACCCGTTCGCGTTTGAGGATCGGTTCGGCCATGCCGCCTCGCTTCGTTCCGCCGGTCGCGGACCAGTATGTCAGACCAGTGGTCAGGTGTGGTCCGGTGACAGAAGAGAACGCTCTCACGGCCGTGAACTGGGTGTTGACTGCCTTATTGGTCTATGCCATCTTCGACACGCTCCACCTGGGTTTACCAATTGGTCAGCTGAGAGGTGAGACGTGCCGAACCGCCCTGTCGCCCTGGTCCTCGCGTCGTTGCTCGCCCTGTCCGCCTGCGGTTCCGAGCCCGGCGCGGCCGGCGGGAAGCAGGACGTCACCGTGTGGCTGATGAAGGACTCGGCCACCGACGACTTCGTCGCCCGCTTCGAAGCCGAGTTCGAGCGCGAGCACCCCGAGCTGGACCTGGACATCCAGGTCCAGGAGTGGAACGGCATCACCCAGAAGGTGACCAGCGCGCTGGCCAGCACCGACCCGCCGGACGTGATCGAGGTCGGCAACACCCAGGTCGCGCAGTACGCGGCCAGCGACGGCGTCACCGACCTGTCCGACAAGGTCGCCGAGCTGGGCGGCGGGGACTGGATCCCCGGGCTGGCCGAGCCGGGCGCGGTGGACGGCAGGCAGTTCGGCATCCCGTTCTACGCGGCCAACCGGGTGGTCATCTACCGCAAGGACCTGTTCGCGGCGGCCGGCGTCACGCCGCCGAAGACCCGCGACGAGTGGCTGGCGGTCACCGAGGAGCTGGACGAGGGCGACACCCAGGGCATCTACCTGCCCGGCCAGAACTGGTACGTGCTGTCCGGGTTCGTCTGGGACGAGGGTGGCGACCTCGCCCGGCGGGACGGCGACGAGTGGGTCGGCTCGCTGAACACGCCGGAGGCGTTGGCGGGCGCGGACTTCTACCGCCGGTTGCAGGCGCTGGGCGACGGGCCGAAGGACTCCGACGAGGCCAAGCCGCAGCAGACCGACGTGGTGGCGGCGGGGAAGGTCGCGCAGTTCATCGCCGTGCCGGGCGCGGCCGAGCTGGTCGCCAAGGCCAACCCCGACCTCGCCGACCAGCTCGGGTTCTTCCCGATCCCCGGCAAGACCGCGGCCACGCCGGGCGCGGTGTTCACCGGCGGCTCCGACCTGATCATCCCGCTCGCCTCCACCCGCCAGGACGGCGCGTACGCCGTGGTCAAGGCCCTGGCCGGGGAGAAGTGGCAGGTCGAGCTGGCCAAGGCGATGAACTACGTGCCCAACCGCACCTCGCTGGCGGACGCGGTCGGCGACGACCCCGGCGCGGTGGCGATGGCGGCGGGCGCGGTCAACGGGCACGCCACGCCGAACTCGCCGAACTGGGCGGCGGTCGAGGCGCGCAACCCGATCAAGGAGTTCCTCACCGCGGTGCTGACCGGCGCGGACCCGGCGACGGCCGCGGCCGAGGCCGACCGGGTGATCACCCAGGCGCTCGCGTCGGGCGCGTAGCCGTGGCGACGACGCTGACGCGGGCGGTGCGGCGCCGCCCGCCGGCCACCCCTCCCTCGCCGCGCCGCCGCGGCACGTCCTGGTGGCCGTACCTGCTGATCGCGCCGACCGTGCTGGCCACCGCGTTCCTGCTGCTGTACCCGTTGGCGCGCAACGTGGTCATCTCGGTGCAGGACTTCGGCCTGCCCCAGCTCGTGCGGGGCGAGGCCCGGTTCGTCGGCCTGGCGAACTACGCGCGGGTGCTGGCCGACCCGGAGTTCTGGGCGGTGGTGCGGCGGACCCTGGTGTTCACCGCGGTCAACGTCGTGCTGATCATGGTGTTGTCCACGCTGGTCGCGCTCCTGCTGGTGCGGCTCGGGCGGTGGGCGCGGCTGCTGGTGATGTCCGGGCTGGTGCTGGTGTGGGCCACGCCGGTGATCGCGGCGACGACGGTGTTCCAGTGGCTGTTCCAGTCCCGGCTCGGGGTGGTCAACTGGGCGCTGGTGGCGCTGGGGTTCGAGGGCTTCCGCGACTACACCTGGTTCGCCGACGGCACGGCCACGTTCGCCATCCTGGTGGCGCTGATCGTGTGGCAGTCGGTGCCGTTCGCGGCGTTGTCGCTGTACGCGGCCATGGTGACGATCCCGGCCGAGCTGTACGAGGCGGCGCGGATGGACGGCGCGGGCGCGTGGCGGGTGTTCGCGACCATCACCTTCCCGGTGCTGCGGGCCATGTTCGGGTTGATCACCTGCCTGGAGGTGATCTGGGTCGTCAAGGCGTTCGTGCAGATCTGGGTGATCTCGCAGGGCGGTCCGGGGCAGGCCACCACGACGTTGCCGGTGTACGCGTTCCAGGTCGCGCAGTCGTTGCAGCGCTACGACCTGGGCGCGGCGGTGTCGATGCTCATGGTGCTGCTGCTCGTGCTGGCGCTGCTGGCGTACTTCCGGCAGCTCTACCGGCAGGAGGAGGTGTCGTGACGGGCCGGGTGTTGCGCGGTGTCGCGGCGGTGGTCGTGTTCGCCGTGTCGGTGTTCCCGGTGTACTGGATGGTGCTGACCGCGGTCAAGCCGACCCGCGACATCCAGGCCGGGACGCCGACGTTCCTGCCGCTGTCGGTGACGTTCGAGCACTTCGGCACCGCGGTGTCGGTGGCGGGGTTCTGGTCGTTCTGGCGCAACAGCCTCGTGGTCGCGGGCGGCGCGGTGCTGTTGTCGCTGGTCGTGGCGCTGCTCGCGGCGTTCGCGGTGGCGCGGCTGCGGTGGAAGGGGCGGCGCGGGTTCGTCCTGATGGTGTTCGTGGCGCAGATGACGCCGTGGGAGGCGCTGCTCGTCCCGATCTACGTGATCGCCCGGGACACCGGGATGCTCGACACGCTCTGGATGCTCACCCTGGTCTACTTCATGATCACGCTGCCGTTCACCGTGGTGACGCTGCGCGGGTTCCTCGCCGCCATCCCGGTCGACCTGGAGGAGGCGGCGCTGGTCGACGGGTGCTCGCGCGCGCAGGCGTTCCGGCGCGTGGTGTTCCCGCTGCTCGCGCCCGGTCTGCTGGCGACCTCGCTGTTCGGGTTCATCACCGCGTGGAACGAGTTCGCCTTCGCCAACGTGCTGATCATCAAGGACCAGGACGACCGGACGCTGCCGGTCTGGCTGTCGTCGTTCAGCAACACGTTCGGCACGGACTGGGGCGCCACGATGGCCGCCTCGACCCTGTTCATGCTGCCGGTGCTGCTGGTGTTCCTCGTCCTCCAGGGCCGCGTGACCACCGGCATCGTCGGTGGCGCGGTCAAGGGCTGACCCGGGGGTGCTCTGGTGATCGTTCCTCGACCGACCCGGCTGGTCCGCCGGCACGGCCGCTTCACGCTCGACCGGGACACCGCGATCCGCGCCACGCCCGGCGCGCAGGGCGCGGCCCGGCTGCTGCGCGCGTCGCTGCGCCCGGCGACCGGCCTGCCGCTGCCGCTGCACGAGGACGGGCGGGTGGTGTTCGCGCTGGACGAGCGGCTGGTGGGGCTCGGCGACGAGGGCTACGCGCTGACCGTGAACGAGCACGCGGTGGTGCTGCGCGCGGCGACCCGGCACGGGCTGGCGCACGGCGTGCAGACGATCCGGCAGCTCGTCACGCCGACCGCGCTGGGCTCGCGGCCGGTGTCCGGGGCGGACTGGGCGCTGCCGGGGGTGGACGTCCGGGACGCGCCGCGCCTGCCGTGGCGCGGGGTGCTGCTCGACGTGGCACGCCGCTTCCAGCCGGTCGCCGTGCTGCGCCGGTTCGTCGACCTGATGGCCGTGCACAAGCTCAACGTGCTGCACCTGCACCTGACCGACGACCAGGGCTGGCGGATGCCGGTGCCGCGGCACCCCCGGCTGACGTCGGTCGGCGGGTGGCGCGCGGAGAGCATGGGCGACGGCGTGCCGCACGGCGGCTCCTACACCCGAGCGGAGCTGACCGCGCTCGTGTCCTACGCGGACGAACGCGGCATCCGGGTGATGCCGGAGATCGAGATGCCGGGCCACGCCCGCGCCGCCCTGGCCGCCTACCCGGAGCTGGGCAACTTCCCCCGCCGGCGCCTGCCGGTGTGGACGCGGTGGGGCGTGAGCGAAGAGGTGTTCGGCGTGGACGACGCCGTGCTGGACTTCTGCCGGGACGTGCTGGACGAGGTGGTGGACACCTTCCCCGGGCCGCACGTGCACCTGGGCGGCGACGAGTGCCCGACCACCGAGTGGGAGTCGAGCCCCGGCGCGCTGCGGCGGGTCCGCGAGGCGGGCCTGGCCGGGCCGCACGAGCTGCACGGCTGGTTCCTGCGCGCGATGGCGGAGCACGTGGTGGGGCGCGGGCGCGTGCCGGTGACGTGGGAGCCGATCGGCGACCCGCGCGCGGTGGTGATGCCGTGGCGCGACGCGGCGGACGCCCGCACGGCGCTGGACCTCGGCCACGACGTGGTGATGGCGCCGCACCGCTCGACCTACCTGGACTACCCGCAGTCCGCCGACCCCGACGAGCCGCCGGGCCAGCCCGGCCTGGTGGTGACCTCGCACGACGTCTACCACCTGCCGCTGCCGGACGGGGTGCTCGGCGCCCAGTGCGCGTTGTGGACGGAGTACGTGCCGACCGCGCGGCACCTGGAGCGGCTCGCGTACCCGCGCCTGGCCGCGCTGGCGGACACGCTCTGGGCCCAGCGCCCGTCCTGGACCGATTTCACGCAGCGGATGCGCGCGCACACCGGCCGCCTGAGCGCGCTGTCCGTGCCCTTGCCGCGAGAGGAGGACGACGCCCGCTCCCCTGTCCCACCCTGCTGACTTGAGGAGAACACAGTGCACGCACGCATGATCGCCGCGATCGGAGCCGCCGCGGTGTCCGTCGCCGCGCTGGTGGCCGCACCGATGGCGCTGGCCGCCGACTCGGTCACCGCCCAGTACCGGACCAGTGCGTCCGGCGCCACGGCCGACCAGGTCGAGCCGTGGTTGAAGCTCGTCAACACCGGTGGCACGACCGTGCCGCTGGCCGAGGTGAAGGTCCGCTACTACTTCAAGAGCGAGACGCCGGACGTCGGCTACCGCTTCGCGTGCTCGTGGGCGGTGCGCGGCTGCGGCAACGTCACCGGCACGTTCGGCACGCTCACCGGCGGTCCCGCCGACCGCTACCTGGAGGTCGGGTTCACCTCGGGCGCGGGCTCGCTCGCGCCCGGCGCCGACACCGGCGACCTGCAACTGCGGTTCTACCGGTCGAACTGGGGCCCGATCACCCAGTCCGACGACTACTCGTTCCGGGCGGCGAGCACCTACTCGGCGTGGTCGCGGGTGACCGTGCACCGGGGCGCCACCCTGCTGTGGGGCACGCCGCCGGGCGGCACCACGCCCACGACGACCACGACGTCGTCCACGCCGCCGAACCCGAACGGCCCGGCGTTGTTCGACGACTTCAACTACACGGGTTCGGGCGATCCGCGGATCGCCCAGCGCGGCTGGACCGTGCGCTCGGGCGGCGGCGGGCCGGGCGTGCCGGGCGCGGTGTGGGACCCGGCGCAGGTGACGTTCCCGACCGTGGACGGCCAGAAGTCGCTGCGGCTGGAGTCGTCGAACAACGGGTCGTCCGCGCGGCAGACCGAGCTGTACCACCAGCGGAAGTTCTTCGAGGGCACGTACGCGGCCCGGGTGAAGTTCTCCGACGCCCCGGTCTCCGGCCCCGACGGCGACCACGTGGTGCAGACGTTCTTCACCATCACGCCGCTCAACAGCAACATGGACCCGGACTACGGCGAGCTGGACTTCGAGTACCTGCCCAACGGCGGGTGGGGCGAGCCGGCCAACATCCTGTACGAGACGACGTGGGAGACCTACCAGAACGAGCCCTGGATCGCCGACAACATCCACACCGCCCAGCGGCAGAGCTACGCCGGCTGGCACGACCTGGTGATCCAGGTGGCCGGCGGCCGGGTGAAGTACTTCGTGGACGGCGCGCAGGTGGCCGACCACGGCGACAAGTACTACCCGGAGACGCCGATGTCGATCAACTTCAACCTGTGGTTCATCTCGGGCGGCCTGGTGGGCACGCCCGGTGACCGCGCCTACCAGCAGCACGTCGACTGGGTGTACTTCGCCAAGGACCAGGTGCTCAGCCCGGCCCAGGTGCAGTCCCGCGTGACGGGCTACCGCTCGTCCGGCGTCGACCACGTCGACACGGTGCCCGCGGCCTGATCCCCGAACCCGGATCGCGGCGGTCGGACCCGCGCCGACCGCCGCGATCCGGTCCCGGCCGGCTGCGGCGGGTGGTCGACCGGTCGCGGTGTGATCTCGACATCCGGTCATCCGAAGTCGCCCTCGCGCAGGTGGCGGGCGGAATGCGAAACTCTTCCGCCTATGCGGCAGATCACTCGCGGGGTCCGGGCGGGGTACGCGACCGGGTCGTTCGTCACCGGCGCGTTCGGCACCGTGCCGGGCCTGCTGCTGTTGCCGTACCTGACCGACGGCCTGGCCGTGCCCGCCGCCGTCGCGGGCCTGCTGGTGCTCGTGCCGAAGGCGTGGGACGTGCTGTTCAACCCGGTGGCCGGCCGGATCAGCGACCGGGCCGGGGTGCGGCGGCCGTTCCTGCTGCGCGGCGGGCTCGCGACGGCGGTGTTGTTCGCGCTGCTGTTCGCCGGGCCGTTCACCGGGGCGGGCGCGGCGGTGTACGTGGCGCTGGTGTTCCTGGCCTGCGCGACGGCGTACGCGTTCTTCCAGGTGCCTTACGTGGCGATGGCCGCGGAGATCACCGAGGACTACGACGAGCGCACCCGGCTCATGGCGTGGCGGATGGCGTTCCTGGCGCTCGCGATCCTGGTCAGCGGCGCGGGCGCGCCCGCGGTGCGCGACGCGGTCGGCTACCCCGGCATGGGCGTGGCGGTCGCGGCGCTGATGGTCCTGGGCACGCTCGCCACGGTCGCCGGCACCCGCGGCGTCCCCGCGTCACGGCGGGTGTCCACGTCGGCCGGAGCCAGTGAACTGGCCTCGGCGGTGCGCGGGTCGCGGCCGTTCCGGTCGCTGCTGGCGGTGTTCGTGGTGCAGGCCGTGGGGCTGGGCACGATGCTCGCGGGCGTCGACTACTTCGCCCGCCTGGTGCTGGGCGAACAGGGGTTGCAGACCGCGTTGTTCGCCGGGTTCGTCGGGCCCGCGCTGCTGGTGATGCCGCTGTGGCAGCGGGTCGGGCGCCGGCACGGCAAGCGGGCCGGGCTCGTCGCCGCGTCGGCGCTGTTCGCGGTCGCGGTGGGCGGGCTGACCGCGTCGCGGGTGCTGCCGGTGCCGGTGGTGTTGGCGCTGATGGCCGTGGTCGGCGTCGGGTACGCGGGGATGCAGGTGTTCCCGCTGGCCATGCTGCCGGACGTGATCAGCGCCGAGGAACGGCGGACCGGCGCGACGCGGGCGGGCCTGTTCTCCGGCGTGTGGACGGCCGGTGAGACGTTGGGGCTCGCCCTCGGCCCCGGCGTGTACGGCCTGGTCCTGGCCGCGGGCGGGTACGTCGCGAGCACCGACGGCACCGCCGTGCAGCCCTCCGGCGCGGTGACGGCCGCGCTGCTCGGATTCACCGCCATCCCGGCCGTGCTGGCGCTGGCGGCCCTGCCCCTGCTGCGTGAGGAGACCGCGTGACCGAGGACGTGCCGGCCCAGGACGTGCCGGCCCAGGACGTGCTGGCGGAGTTGCGGGCGCTGCGAGCCGGTGACCTGCCCACGCACGGCGGCCGGACGCTGGCCTACGTGTACGACAGCGCGCTGCCGGGGCTGGACGAGCTGGCGGCGTCCGCGCACGCGTTGGCGTCGTCGGTCAACGGGCTCGACCCGACCGCGTTCCCGAGCCTGCTGCGGCTGGAGAACGACGTGGTGCGCACCGCGGCACGGTTGCTCGGCGGCGGTGACGGCACGGTCGGCACGGTCACGTCCGGCGGCACCGAGTCGTGCCTGCTGGCGGTCGTCGCGGCGCGGGACGCCCGGCCCGACGTCGAGCGGCCGTCGATGGTGCTGCCGGAGACCGCGCACGCGGCGTTCCACAAGGCCGCGCACTACTTCGGGGTGCGGGTGGTCGCGGTGCCGGTCGACCCGGTGACGTTCCGGGCGGATCCGGTGGCGATGGCGGCGGCGATCGACCCGTCCACGGTGCTCGTGGTGGCCAGCGCGCCGTCGTACGCGCACGGGGTGGTCGACCCGGTCGCGGAGATCGCCGCCGCCGCGCTCGACCGCGGCGTCCGCTGCCACGTGGACGCGTGCATCGGCGGCTGGGTGCTGCCGCACGCGCCGGACGTGCCGCCGTTCGACTTCTCCGTGCCGGGCGTCACGAGCATCTCGGTGGACCTGCACAAGTACGCGTACTGCCCGAAGGGGACGTCCGTGCTGCTGCACGCGTCGGCCGACCTGCGCCGGCCGCAGTTCTTCGCGTCGGCGGCCTGGCCCGGTTACACGATGCTGAACTCCACCACGCAGTCCACCCGGTCCGGTGGCCCGCTGGCCGCCGCCTGGGCGGTGCTGCGGCACATCGGCGACGACGGGTACCGCTCACTGGCCCGTCGGGCGCTGGAGAGCACGCGCGTGCTGCGCGAGGGCATCGCCGGGATCGACGGGTTGCGGGTGCTGGGCGAGCCGTCCGCGACGCTGCTCGCGGTGACGAACGCGCGGGACGACTTCGACGTGTTCACCGTGGCCGACGAGATGAAGGCGCGGAACTGGTACGTGCAGCCGCAGTTCGCCCACCGCTCCTCCCCCGCCAACCTGCACCTGACCGTGACGGCGGCGAACGCCGGGCACGAGTCGGAGCTGCTGGAGGACCTGCGGGCGTCGGTGAAGGCCGCCGTCGAGGCCGGGCCGGTGCGGGTCGCGCCGGAGGTCCTGGCGTACGTGGGCGCGCTGGAACCGGACTCGCTCACGCCCGACGAGTTCGCCGGGCTGCTCGCCGCGGCCGGGATGGGCGGCGACGGCGGCGTGCTGCCCGAGCGGATGGCGACGGTGAACACGCTGCTCGCGGCGGCGAGTCCGGCGCTGCGGGAGCGCCTGCTGGTGGAGTTCCTGGGCGCGCTGTACTCGTGACCGGCGGCGGCGCGCCGGGTGCGCGATCATTGCCGGCATGCACCTGGATCTGAGCGGGAAGACGGCGCTGGTCACCGGTTCCACGCAGGGCATCGGCGAGGCGATCGCGGTGGCGCTGGCGCGGGCCGGCGCGCGGACGGCGGTCAACGGCCGCAAGCCCGACGCGGTGGACGAGGCGGTGGCGCGGCTGCGCGAGGCCGCGCCGGGTGCGGACGTGGTGGGCGTGGCGGCCGACGTGTCGACCGCGGAGGGCACGGCGTCGCTCGTCGCCGCGGTGCCGGAGGTCGACGTGCTGGTCAACAACGTCGGCATCTTCGGCGCGCGGCCCGCGCTGGAGATCAGCGACGACGAGTGGCGGCGGTACTTCGAGGTCAACGTGCTGGCAGCGGTGCGGCTGACCCGTGCGTACCTGCCGGGGATGCGGGAGCGCGGGTGGGGCCGCGTGCAGTACATCGCCAGCGACTCGGCCGTGGTGATCCCGGCGGAGATGATCCACTACGGGGTGTCCAAGACGGCGCTGCTGGGCGTGTCGCGCGGCTTCGCCAAGGAGGCGGCGGGCAGCGGCGTGACGGTGAACTGCGTGATCGCCGGGCCGACGCACACCGGCGGGGTGGAGGACTTCGTCTACCAGCTCGTGGACCGCTCGCTGCCCTGGGACGAGGCGCAGCGCGAGTTCATGCGCCTGCACCGGCCGCAATCGCTGCTGGGCCGGCTGATCGAGCCCGAGGAGATCGGCAACCTGGTCGTGTACCTGGCCTCGCCGCAGGCGTCGGCCACCACGGGCGCGGCGGTGCGCGTGGACGGCGGGTACGTCGACTCGATCCTGCCCTGACCTCCGCACGTCCACGACGTCACCTCTTTTGGTCGATTCACCAAACCCGGCGCGGGCGCTAGCCTTGTCCCGGCATTCCGCCGGAATCTCCCCGCCGCCGACCTTTCCCCGAATTCGATCACGCCGCCGACACTGATCGCTGCCGCCGACACCGCGGCCCGAGAACCCGACCGGATCCGCTGCACGGAGGCGTTCCCGGTGCTCAGCGGACTCGTGGTGCGGTGATCCCCGGTCCGTCGACCTCGCGCCGACCGATTTTCCGTGCCACGGCACGAAATGTCGGATTCGGGCTGCCCGCCTGCGCGCGTTCGTCGGCGGCGACGCCCCAGAACGCGATATCGCACTCGATTCACATTCGATCCGAAACGAGGGTTGACCGATGAAGAACGCGTTCCGAAGATCTTTTGCCCTGGTAAGCGCGCTCGCTTTCTTACCGCTCCTGACGCTCCCCGCCGCGGCGGCCGAGCCGCTGTCCGCCGACGCCGTGGCGGCCATGACGCCGGAGCGGCAGGCCCGGGTGCTGGAACCGCTGCGACTGGCGGCGGACGCCGCGGCGCGGGTCGGCCAGGAGTCCCGGGCGGACATCTACACCCAGGTCGAGATGGCCCCGGACTACCGGTCGGTCAACGTCTACCTGACCGACGTGCGGCAGGGCCGGGCGTTCGTGGCCGAGGTCCGCAAGGCCAACCCCGCCGTGGACGCGCGGCTGATCAACGTCGTGCCGGCCAAGAAGTCCCGACAGCAGCTCAAGGCCGAGATCTCCGCCCTCACCAGCCGCGCCGACCTGCCGTTCACGGTGAGCCGGGCGGGCAGCTCGGTCGACGGCGGCGTCATCGAACTCGCCGTGGACGACCCCGGCGCCGCGCGGTCCTACCTCGCCTCCCCGGCCGTCGCCCAGCGGCGCGCCGCCACCGGCGCCACCGAGGTCCGCGTCGAGCAGGCCCCGCCCGCGACGCCCCTGAGCCGTTGGAACGACAGCTCCCCGTTCTACGCCGGGGCCGCGCTCGGACCCGCGTACGGCGCGGAGTCCTACTGCACCAGCGGCATCCCCGCCGTCAGCACCTGGGACGGCCGCCAGTGGCTGGTCACGGCCGGTCACTGCTACAACGTCGGCGACCACGTCTGGGCGGCGGGCGGCAACTACATCGGCCAGGTCAAGTACGAGCTGCCCGCGGTCGACTCGGCGTTCATCGAGACGCCGACGCTGCGCTACACGTGGGACGGCGTCGACGCGACGGGCTACACCCGCTACCTCAACGGCGTGCGCAACGTCGCGGTCGGCGACTTCACCTGCCAGCTCGGGTACAACTCCAAGGTCGTCTGCAACATCAGGACCGTGTACGCGGGCACCATGAGCTGGACCGTCAACGGCACGACCGTGTGGGGCAGCTACGGCGTCCCCCACTACGGCGGCGTCGTCGGTCGCGGCGGTGACAGCGGCGGCCCCGTCATCTACCTCAACGACCCGAACTCGCGGCAGCTCAACGGCATCGTCAGCGTCGGCTGGGGGTGCGGCACGTCCGGGTGCACCACCGCGCTGGGGTGGGTCGACGTGTGGTCGATCTTCAACGCGTTCGCCATCAAGCTGAACCCGTCCTGACCCCGCGGGCGCGATCGCCGGAGCAGTGGATCGCGCGGGACCCGCGCCGCGCCGACCGGGTCCTCGCCCGGCTCGGTCGGGCGGTGCGGGCCATGCACGCCCACACCGCCGACCCGGACCCGGACCCGGCTCGCGCTCTACCGCCTGGCCACCTGCCCGTCCCTGGTGGCCGGTCCGCTGCGGCTCCGGGATGGTGGACATCGTGGAGCGGAACATCGCCCGCCCTCTCCCGGTCGGCGGTGCCCAAATTCCGGCTCCCTGCCGTCGAACGCGTTCGACCCCCCGAACCTGTTAGCGATAACAACCAACCCGCGTGTCCTACGTCCGGAACGCGCGTGTCCCACGTCCGGAACAGCCGAGTTGAACGCTCGGAACGCCGCGTCGCGCGCACCCGGCGCCTCTCCGTTCTTGCCGTTTACCGGCGAACCCGGTGTCAAGACCTCCCGATTCGTCCCGTTCTGGGGGAAGATGCGCTCCTCGTTCCGGTCCGACGCAGAGGCTCAGGTGGTCGCCGTGGATTCCGCACTGACGTCGATCGGCCTCCCGATCGCGCTGGCCGTGGTCATGTTCGGGCTGGGGATGTCGCTCACGACCCCCGACTTCGCCCGGACCGCGCGGGAGCCGCGCGCGGTCGCGGTCGCGCTGGCCACCCAGTTGGTCCTGTTGCCGCTGGCGTGCTTCGGGCTGGTGGTGGCGTTCGACCTGGAGCCGGTGCTGGCGGTCGGCATGATGCTGCTCGCCGCGTCGCCCGGCGGCACCACGGCGAACCTGTTCAGCCACCTGTTCCGCGGCGACGTCGCGCTGAACATCACCCTGACCGCGGTGAACTCGGTGGTCGCGGCGGTCACCCTGCCGGTGGTGGTGAACTTCGCCCTGGGCCACTTCCACCCGGCGGCGGACGGCGCGCTGGGCCTGGAGTTCGGCAAGGTGGCGCAGGTGTTCGCGCTCGTGCTGGTGCCCGTGGCGCTGGGCATGCTGGTGCGCCGCTGGTCGCCGGCGTCGGCCGACCGCGCGGACCGGCCGGTGCGGATCGTCTCGGTGCTGGTGCTGGTCGCGGTGATCGTCGGCACGATCGTCGCCGAGATCGAGAACACCGCCGAGTACCTGGCCGCGGTCGGCCTGGTGAGCGTGCTGTTCTGCGCGATCAGCCTCGCCGCCGGCTACCTGCTCCCCCGGCTGGCGAAGGTGGGCGAACGCCAGGCGATCGCGTCGGCGTTCGAGGTCGGCGTGCACAACAGCACCCTGGCGATCACGGTGGGCGTCAGCGTCCTGGGCGACGAACGGCTCGCCGTGCCCGCCGCCGTCTACGCCGTGGTGATGTTCCCGCTCGCCGCGGTGGCGGGGTTCGTCCTGACCAGGGGTCGGGCGAACCGCGAGACCGTGCTCGACTGAACGCCGCGCCGCGCTCGACCGGACGGCGCACCCGTCCGCCGAATAATCGGGGTCGTCGATACTCCGGTCGTATGACAACCTGCGGCATCCCCTCCACCGTCCGCTAAAGCGGTGCGGTTTCGGCAACCCGCATGTAACCCTTCCGTGCTCACTCGAAAGTGTCACGAAGGGAACAAATCGGGACATGCGCTTACTCCGCCGCGCACCACTCGCCCGTCGTGGGAGACGGGTGACCGCCGTGGCCGCCGCGACCCTCGTGGTCGCCGCCACCGCGGTGGCGCTCCCGCCGGCCGCCACCGCCGCCGTGCCGACCGGCTTCACCGACACCCTCGCCATCGGCGGCCTCACCAACCCCACCGCCGTCTCCTTCGCGCCCGACGGGCGCGTGTTCATCGCCGAGAAGAGCGGCCTGGTCAAGGTCTTCGACTCGCTCGCCGACACCACGGCCACCGTGTTCGCCGACCTGCGCCCGCAGACCCAGGACTTCTGGGACCGCGGCCTGCTCGGCCTGGCCGTCGACCCGCAGTTCCCCGCCCGCCCCTACGTCTACGTCGCCTACACCTACGACGCGGCGCCCGGCGGCACGCACCCGCGGTGGGGCGACCAGTGCCCGACCCCGCCCGGCGCGACCGACCAGGGCTGCGTCGTCACCGGTCGGGTCTCCAAGCTGACCATGGGCTCCGGCGGCACCATGACCGCCGAGCAGCCGCTGGTCACCGACTGGTGCCAGCAGTACCCGAGCCACTCGATCGGCACGGTCGTCTTCGGCCCCGACGGCGGGTTGTACGTCGGCGGCGGTGACGGCGCGAGCTTCAACTTCGCCGACTACGGCCAGGTCGGCAACCCGTGCGCCGACCCGCCGTCCCCGGCGGGCACGAACCTCACCGCGCCGACCGCGCGGGGCGGCGCGCTGCGCTCGCAGTCGATCCGCCGCCCGGCGGGCGAGCCGGTGAGCCTCGACGGCTCGATCGTGCGCATCGACCCCGACACGGGCGCGGGCCTGCCCGGCAACCCGTTCGCGGACAGCGCCGACGCCAACGCCCGGCGCGTCATCGCGCACGGCCTGCGCAACCAGTTCCGCTTCGCCTTCCGCCCCGGCACCGAGGAGCTGTGGGCGGGCGACGTCGGCTGGAACACCTGGGAGGAGGTCAACCGGATCGCCGACGTGAACGACGCGACGGCGGAGAACTTCGGCTGGCCCTGCTACGAGGGCGCGGCCCGCCAGGGCGGTTACGACGGCGCGAACCTGACGCTGTGCGAGTCGCTGTACAGCGGCGCCGGCCAGACCGCGCCCTACTACGCCTACAGCCACTCGGCGAAGGTGGTGGCGACCGACCCGTGCCCGACCGGCGGCTCGTCGATCTCGGGCATCGCGTTCGAGTCCGACAGCAACTACCCGCCGGCCTACGACGGCGCGTTGTTCTTCGCCGACAGCTCGCGCGGGTGCATCTGGGCGATGCAGACCACCGCGGGCCAGCCCGACCCGGCCAAGCTGGTGCCGTTCGTGACCGGGGTGAACGTCCCGGTGCAGATCACCACCGGTCCCGGCGGCGACCTGTTCTACATCGCGCTCGGCGCGGGCCAGCTGCGCCGCGTCAGCTACCCGACCGGCAACCGGGCGCCGACCGCCGTCGCCGCGGCCACCCCGCAGACCGGCCCCGCGCCGTTGACCGTGCAGTTCGACGGCACGGGCTCGACCGACCCCGACCCCGGTGACACCCTGACCTACGCGTGGGACCTCGACGGGGACGGCCAGCACGACGACTCGACCTCCGCCACGCCGACGCACACCTACACCGTCGAGGGGACGGTGGCGGTCGGGCTCCGGGTGACCGACCAGTCGGGCGCGTGGGGCGACACGACGATCGCCGTCACGGTCGGCACGCCGGTCGCGGAGGACCCGGTCCCGGTGATCGACGCCCCGACCGCGCCGCTGAACTGGGTGGTGGGCCAGAACGTGGCCTTCTCGGGGCACGCCACCGACGCGCAGGACGGCGCGCTGCCCGCGTCCGCGTTGAGCTGGAAGCTGAGCATCCAGCACTGCGCGACGAACGGGTCGTGCCACGAGCACGTGGTGCAGAACTGGACGGGCGTGGCGTCGGGGTCGTTCATCGCGCCGGACCACGAGTACCCGTCCTACCTGGACCTGACGTTGACCGCCACGGACTCGTCGGGCCGCACCACGAGCACGACGACCAAGCTCGACCCGCAGACGGTCGCGCTGACGTTCACGTCGAGCCCGAGCGGGTTGCAGCTCAGCGTCGGCGGCACCGCGTCGACCACGCCCTTCACCCGCACGGTGATCGTCGGGTCGAACAACTCGATCAGCGCGCCCAGCCCGCAGAGCGGTCCGCTGGGGTTGCGCTTCCGGTACGGCAGCTGGTCCGACGGCGGCGCGCAGACGCACAACATCACCGCGCCGGCGAGCCCGACGACGTACCGGGCGAACTACTCGCTCTGCCTGTGCTGAGGTGACGCGAACCGGCCGCGGACCCTCGTCCGCGGCCGGTTCCCCTTCGCGTCACAGCAGGCCGACGGCCACCGCCACGCTCAGCAGCAGGGCGGTCGCGCCCGCGAACGCGGCGCCGGCGGTCAGGGCCGCGGCCGGCAGCGGGGAGCCGGCCAGGCGGCTGAGCACGCCGGCGGCCAGGGCTACGGCGGTGGCCGCGCCCGCGATCGCGGCCAGGGTCAACAGCGTCACCAGCAGTGGGTTGGGGGTCATCGGCGTTCCTTCCCGGCCTCGTCCTGTGATCACCTCTGACTCTGCGGCGCGACCGGGGCGCGTGGCGCCGGCTCGCTGACCGGTCCGTGACATCCTGACCGGGGCGCGGAGGAGGTGGAGTTGGTCTCGCTGGACGACGTCGCCGCCGAGCTGCGGGTGTTGCGCCGTCGTGGTTTCGGCGAGCTGGACGAACGCACCTTGGCGGACCGGTTGCCAGGGCTGGCCGCCGCCGCACGGCGGGTCTACGACGTGGCGCCGGACCGGCCCGCGCCGCTGCGCCGGTTGATCGTCGCGGCGGGCAGGCAGGTCACGCCCGCGGAGCTGCGGCCCGCGGTGGCGGACCTGTTCGGCCTGGCCGACACGTTCGGCAAGACCCTGGCCTACCGGCAGCACGCGGCCGCGGCCCGGTTCGCCCCGGTGCCCGCGCCCAGCACGTTCCGGCAAGCCCCGCAGTACACCCGCCGCCTGGTGGAATCGCTCGCGGCGGCCGTGGTCGACCTGGTGTCGGGCAGCACGCTGACCGAGTTGCGCCGGCACGCGGGCGAGGACCTGGTCGACCGCGCGGACCTCGTGGCCGAGGGCGTCGCGCTGATCGAGGGCGGCGCCCGGTTCCTGTGGCTGCGCGGCGAGCCGGGCACGGGCAAGACCGTGCTGGCCGACCGGCTCGCCGAACGCCTCGCGCCGCGGCACCCCGTGGTCCGCATCCGCATGGGCAACTCGCGGGTCATGGACGAGGACGTGCTGCGGGCCGTGGACGAGCCGCACGTGGACCGCGCGGCCCGTTTGGAGCTGTTCCGGCGCAGGCTGGCCGAGGGCGGCTCGATCGGGCTGGTGATCCTCGACGACGCCGACTCCCCCGCCGCGGTGGACGCCCTGGCGTTGGCCGACTCGCGGACCCCGGTCGTGGTGACCAGCCGCACGGCGGGACCGGAGGGGGTGGCCGAACTGGTCGTGGGCAACCTCGGTCCCGACGACGCCGAGGAGGCCGTGCGGCGGCTGCTGCCCGACCTGGGCGACGAGCACACCGCGCGGCTGGCCCGGCTCTCCGGCGGCCGTCCGCTGGTCATCGGCCACGTCTGCCGGTACCTGCGCGACGCCGGGCTCGACGCCGCGACCGTGTTGGACGGCCTGGAGCAGGACACCGGGCGGGCGCTGGACGCCATCGACTCGACCACCGACCGCAGCCTGACCGCGGTCTACCGGGGCGTGCTGGCGGAGTTCGCCGCGCAGGGCGACGTGACGGCCGTGCTGGACAGCCTGCTGTGGATCGCGGTCGAGGGCCTGGTGCCCCGGTCGGTCGGGCGCGCGTTCCTGGCCCACCGGTTCCCCGGTCCGATCGGCGCGGTGCTGGTGTCCACGGCGGAGGTGGTGCTGGCCCGGCACGGCCTGGTGGCGGTGCAGGACGACGCGTACGTCGTCCACACCCTCACCGCGGAGGTGCTGTGCCGGCTGCGGCGGGAGTCGATGACCGCCGTGCTGGCCGACTTCGTGGACTTCCTGCGCCTGCCCCCGCCCGACGAGCCGCGGACCGACCAGCGCGGGCTGATGCACGCCGAGCTGACCGTCACCGCGGGCCTGGTGGACGGCGGAGACCTGCTGTGCCTCGGGTCGGCTTCCTGGCTCGCGGTGCGCCGGCGCACCGACGGGTCGCGCTCGGCGACGCTGTACCGCGTGCACTCCACCGGCATCAGCGCCCTGGCGGACGGCGGCGAGACCCGGCAGTTGGCGGGCGCGGCGCTCGAGGAGGTGGCCGACTGGACCAGCGACTACTACGAGCGGTCGGCGTGGCTCTACGGTTTCCGCGCCGCACGCGACGAGGAGCCGACCGAGCACGGTGACGGCCACGTCCACCGGGTGCCGTTCATCCCGGCGGACCCGGTGGTGGACCGGGGTTTCACCGAGGCGCGGTGCGGCAGGCGGTGGCGCGTCCGGCGGTCGCGGGCCGAGGCCGAGGGGCTGCCCGAGTGCCCGGACTGCGCCGCGATGTCGTGGCGCGAGTTGGTGCGGATCTGGGCGGGCCTGGGCGTGACCACCACGCTGCGGCGGCTGCTGGCCGACTTCGACGCGGCGGTCGCGGCGGGCGACGTGCCGGCGGCGTCCGAGCGGGCCGGGGAGGTGGACCGGTTCGTCGAGCGGACCCGACCGCTGCCCACCGTGTCCGTGGCGCGGAAGCTGGCCAAGGCGGACATGGCGTTGGCGCGACTCGTGCGACCGCACGACCCGGAGCGCGCTCTCACGCTGTACTCGCGCGCCGCGGACCGGTACGGGCAGTGCCTCAGCCGCCTCACCGGTGACGACCTGTTCAGCGCGTTGGACGAGTTGGGCAACGCCCTCGCACCGCAGACCTCGCTGCTGCCGCGATCGGACCCGGCGGCGCTGCGGGCGGTGTACGCGCGTCTGGTCGAGGTGCACCGGAAGCAGCTCGACCTCCGCCCCGACGACGTCTGGGCGCGCGACCTGCTGGGCGTGGTGCTGGCGAACCAGGCGAACCTGATCGCCGCGGACGACCCCGCCGCCGCGCTGCCCCTGCTCGACGAATCCGTTTCCCTGCACCGGGACGCGCTGGCCCGCGAGGACCGCACGTCGTCACGGCGCTTCCTCGCCGACACCGCGTCCGTCCGCGCCGGGGTCCTGCGCCGGCTCCGCCGACCGGACTCGGAGTCGGTGGCGGAGGCCGCCGGGCACTACCGGGCGCTGGCCGCCGACGCGCCCGACGACGCGGACCTGCTGGGCAGCCTGGTCACCGAGACCTACCGGCTGGCCCTGGCGAACCGCGAGGACCGGTCACCGGGGGCGCTTGCCCGCTGGGAGGCGTTGGAGGCGGACACGCGCAGGCTGAGCGCGTTGCGGCCGGACGACCCGCGCAACGCGCACGACCTCGGCGTGGTCCTGGCCCGTCACGCGCACGCGCTGCGCGAGGTGGAGCCGGGCCGCGCGGCCCGGCTGCGCGCGGAGGCGACGTCGTTGCTCACGACGTTGGCGGAGCGGGATGCGGACGACGTCCGGACGTTGGGCGACGCGGCGCGCGGGCTCGCGCTGCTGGCCGAGGACGACACCCCGGAGGACGAGACGGCGACCGGCGCGGCGCTGGCCCTGTTCCACCGGTACCTCGACCACCGGCCCGGCGACGTCGCGGCGATCCGCGAGATCGGCAGGCTGTCCGCGCTGCGGGGGTGGCGGCGGTGGAACACCGACCGCGACGCCGCGGTGGGGCACTACGGCCGCGCGGTGACGTGGTTCCGCACCGCGCTCGACCTCCGCCCGGACGACCCCGGCGACCGCTTCCGCCTCGCCGTCACCCTGCGCGACCACGCCGTGCTCGACAACGACGCGGGGACCGCCGGGGAGGCCGTCGAGGCGATCCGGCACGCCTTGGAACTGCTGCCGGACCACCCGGAGCTGCTCGGCGCGCTCGCCATGACGTTGGCCGGACGCGCACGCCTGTTGTGGGCGAAGGGCGAGCGCGGCGCGGCGACCGCCGTGGGCGACGACGCGATGGCGGTCAAGCGGGACCTCCCCGCCGACCCCCGGCACGCCCTGGACATCGCCCGGGTGCTCCTGGCCTGCGCGACCGTCCGCGGCGACGACCGGCTCCGGGCGGAAGCCGAGCAGCGCTACCGGTCGTACCTGCGGACGTCGCCGGACGACCCGCAACCGCACTTCGAACTGGCCGTCCTGCACGCGGAGGCGGGCGACGCCGCCCGGGCGATCGGCCGCCTGGCCCGGTGGTGGCGCACCACCCGGAAGACGCCCGACGTGCGGCGGTGGCAGGTGGCCGCCGAGCACGCCTTCGACCCGGTCCGCGACGACCCGCGGCTGGTCGCCCTGCTCACGCGCGACGGCTGACCCCGGACCGCGCCGGGGTCAGCCGTCGTCGGCCGTTCAGACCACGGAGACCGGGAACCGGTCCCAGACCCGGTGTGTGCCCAGCAGGGTCGCGACCTCGCCGAACACGTCCGCCGGGGTCTGGCCCACGACGACGCCGGGCTCGCCGGGCGCGACGCCGGCCTCCACCAGGGCGGCCTCGCCGTTGCCCCACACGCCGATCGCCTTGGCGTGCCGGTAGCACTCCTGGACCATCAGCACGACCCGCGGGTCGACGGTGGCCGACGGCGCGCCCGCCTTGGCGTCGCGGTGCGGCAGCGCGTCCGGGCCGGGCGGCGGCGCGGCGGCCAGCAGCAGGGCGTCGAACTCGACCGAGCGGGCGGTCAGGAACGTCCGCTGCGCCACGAGCCCGTCCTCCAGCACGCCGCCGCGAGCGGCGATGACCAGCGGCACCATGCCGCCCGCGCTGATCGTCTGGCGCAGGGTGTGCAGGCCGTCCAGGCTCGCCGGGTCGTCCGCGTCCACGACGATGCCGATCAGCCGCCCGTCCGGCGGCCACACCTGCCCGAGCTGCGACACCGCCGGGCTGGGCGGCAGGTCGGCGACCTGCTCGGTCGGCTCGGGGGCGGGCAGGCCGAGGCCGGCGGCGACCCGGGCGCACAGCTCGGCGTCCACGTTGGCGAGCACGCGCAGCTCGCGTTCCTTGATCGCCTGCTCGTAGCACTTGCCCAGCTCGAAGGTGAACGCCCGGATCAGGTGCTCCTTCTCCACCGGGCTCAGGCTCCGGTAGAACATGCGCGGCTGGCTGTAGTGGTCGGCGAACGACGCGGGCGCGCGCCGCTCCTTGACCCCCTCGGCCACCGGCTGCGGGAACTCCACGAACGCGCCGGTCTCCGGGCTCGCCATGAACGGGCAGCCGCCGTCGAGGGTGTTCGGCTTGTACGGGGCCACGCCGCTGTGCACGGCGTGCTGGTGGAAGCCGTCGCGCAGCATGTCGTTGACCGGGGCGTGCGGCCGGTTGATCGGGATCTGGTTGAAGTTGGGGCCGCCCAGCCTGCTGAGCTGCGTGTCGATGTAGGAGAACAGGCGCGCGTGCAGCAGCGGGTCGTCGGTGACGTCGATGCCCGGCGGCAGGTGGCCGACGTGGAAGGCGACCTGCTCGGTCTCGGCGAAGAAGTTGGTCGTGTTGCGGTTGAGCGTGAGCATGCCGATCGGCTGCACCGGTGCCAGCTCCTCGGGCACGATCTTGGTCGAGTCGAGCAGGTCGATGCCCTCGAACGTCTGCTCCGGGGTGTCCGGGAAGACCTGGATGCCCAGCTCCCACTGCGGGAACGCGCCGGACTCGATCGCGTCGAACAGGTCGCGCCGGTGGAAGTCCGGGTCGACGCCCGCGATCATCTGCGCCTCCTCCCACAGCAGGGAGTGCACGCCGAGCTTCGGCTTCCAGTGGAACTTGGCCAGCGTCGACCGGCCTTCCGCGTTGACCAGCCGGAACGTGTGGACGCCGAAGCCCTCCATCGTCCGGTAGGAGCGGGGCACGCCCCGGTCGGACATGTGCCACATCACGTGGTGCGTGGCCTCGGTGTGGGTGGAGACGAAGTCCCAGAACGTGTCGTGCGCGCTCTGGGCCTGCGGGATCTCCCGGTCGGGGTGCGGCTTGGCGGCGTGGATGATGTCGGGGAACTTGATGCCGTCCTGGATGAAGAACACCGGGATGTTGTTGGCCACCAGGTCGAAGTTGCCCTCGGAGGTGTAGAACTTCGTGGCGAACCCGCGGGTGTCACGCACCGTGTCGGCCGAGCCGCGGGAGCCCACCACGGTGGAGAACCGGGTGAAGACCGGCGTGGTCACGCCCTCCTGGAGGAAGGCGGCCTTGCACACCTGCGCGGCGGTGCCGTAGCCGACGAAGACGCCGTGCACGGCCGCGCCGCGCGCGTGCACCACTCGTTCGGGGATGCGTTCGTGGTCGAAGTGGGTGATCTTCTCGCGCAGGTGGTGGTCCTGGAGGAGCGTGGGGCCGCGCGACCCGGCCTTGAGCGAGTGGTCGGTGTCGTACAGGCGCGTGCCGGTCGACGTGGTGAGGTATTCGCCCTGTTGTTCCCGGACGTCGGCCGCGGCGCCGGTCTCCGCGCCGGTCGCGGTCCGGGTCTGCGGGGAGGCCTGGTCGGGTTTGCGCGGCAGCGGTCCCTGCGGCTCGTCCGGTGGGTCCAGCGGGGGCGGGGCGCTGCCCGGCGTGCCCGGCACCGGCGGGGTGACCAGGTCGGCCACCTTCTCCACGGCTTTGTCGAGCGCTTCCTTCACAGCCTTGGCCGGCTTGAACGCGTCCACTTCTCCTCCTCGTAGGCAGTCCCACGCCGACTACCCACGTCGGGACGACCTACACGCCGGAACCTCCGTCGGGTGTCAGAGGGCGAGCAGGCCCGCCTTGGTCGGCCGGAAGCCGCAGGCGTCGGAGTAGAACGGTTCGAGGTGGTCGTCGTAGTCGACGTGCAGCCACTCGCACCCGGCGGCCCGTGCGCCTTCCGCCGCCGCGGCGACCAGGCGTTGCCCGACGCCCTGCCCGCGTTCGGCCGCGGTGACGAGGGTGTCGAGGATGAAGGCGTGGATCGCGCCGTCCCAGGCGACGTTGACGAACCCGATCAGGTCGTCGCCGCGACGGGCCGTGACCCAGCCCACGCTGTGCCGGGTGACCTGACCCCACCAGTCGTCGTCCAGGGGCCGGTGGTCGAAGCCCTCCGCGTGCAGGGCGTTGACCTCGGCGTTGTCGAACCGGCCGCGCCACTCGTAGCTGATCATCGGGAAAGCCTACGGAGGCTCCCCACCGCGGTCCCGGGCATTTCGTGGGGTGCGCCGGTTCACCCGTCCGGCATCGGACCCCGGTCCGACCTCCAACGCCGGACCCCAGGCCGATCCCCCTGGGGCCTGACGAATGCGACCGTCTCCCCCATGACCCACGACCACACCTTCCCGGGCCGCTGGATCGGCGCGGGCACGCTGATCCTCGGTCCGCTGCTCCTGCTGGCGGGCACGCTCTTGCGCCGGCCGTTCGACTTCTCCTTCCCCCGGCAGTTGGCGGCCGTGGCGTCCGACCCGGCCCTGATGACGGCCGCGCACACGGCGGTGACGGCCGGGAACGTGCTGCTGGCGTTCGCCGTGATCACGCTCGCCCACCGGATCGGGAGATCCAGACCGGTGCTCGCCTCCTGGGCCGCCACGCTCGTGGTGGTGGGCCTGTTCGAGCGCACGTTCCACGCGGGCATCGACCAGGCCGCGCACGGTCTGGTGCGCCGGGAGGGCGTGGCCAGGGCGACCGAGCTGGTGAGCGCGTCGTACCAGGAGTTACACCTGTTCAGCTTCCTGTCGTTCACCATCGTGGCCGGCTGGCCGGTGCTGGCCTTCGCCGCGTACCGGACCGGCGCCCTGGGCCGGGTCCGCGCCGTGGCGCTCGCCGCGACCTGCGCGCTGCCACTGGGCGTGCTGAAGGGCACCGAGATCACGTCCGTGATCGCCGTGACCGGCCTCTGCGTCGCCCTGATCCCGAGCGGCGTGCAACTGCTCCGAACCGGCCCACCACCAACCCGCAACGCGATCCTGCTGACCGCCACCACCGTCCCCGCCCTCGCCGCGCTGGCCTACGTGAGCACCCTGGGCTGACCGAACCCCAACCCGCACGACCCGACCAACCGACGATCCGCCCGGCAACGCGTCCCGGCCGCCGAGCCATAGGGCCTCTGCTCAGAGTGAGTGCGCGGTCTGCTTGTGATCTTGGGTTGTGGTGCGCAGGCACGAGTTGACCGACGAGCAGTGGCGGGCGATCGAGCCGCTGCCCCCTCGGGCGCGACAATCCGTCCGCTGTCGGGCGTGCCGACCGGCGGCAACGTCAACGACCGCGCCCAGTTCCCCAGGGGTCACGGCCGGCATCGGGTTCCGGCGACCAGACCGGCACGGGTCGACCGTCAGCCCGATGCCAGCGCAAGCGCCGTCACCGCCGAGCCCGACACGAGTGGTGCCCCACCGCTCCGTCCTCGTCACCGACGAACGCACCGGCGACTGGAACCGCTCCCAAACGATCCGTCGCCCCGGCGCGGACTTCGTTGGCTCACATCGGTCTCGTCCTCGGCCGGATCGGGCCGCTTACCGGGCTCGGCCTTCGGCATGAACGGTGGTCAGGGAGCGGACCGACGTGGTGAAGGAGCCGGCACGGGGCCGGAAGTTCACGATCAGCGCCTCGGCGAGGGTGGCGCACGGGGCGATCTCGCGGGCCAGGCCGCTGATCTCCAACGGTCGCAGGACGTGCCGGTGGGCGGCGACGACGCGCAGTTGCACGCCGGCCGCGAGGGCCGCGCGGTGGCCCCGGTGGAGTTCGTTCAGGCCGGCGGCGGCGAAGAAGTCGACCTCGGTCAGGTCCACCACGACCGGTGCGGGCGGGGTGGCCAGGGCCAGGCTGACCGCGATCTCCTGTGCCAGCTCGCGGACCGTCAACGCGTCCACCTCACCGGCGACGCGCACCACGACGGCATAGCCGTGCACGTGACGTTCCACCCGGAACGGGCGGCCGAACGGTTCTGTTCTCAAGGCCCGCAGCCTCCTCGAGGTCGAAGAAGGCAGTGGCTGCTGGCTCAACCGGCTGCGTCCCACGACCGTACCCGCACCTGCCGGAATCCGCAGCAGCTCACACCCCGCCCCGGTTGCCGCCGCGCCACGACGGCATTTCCATGGATTGGGGGACGGCGCAGCCCCTCCCCGGTGGTCTCGCCGGTTAAGAAGCAGCCGGCGAGGCCATCACACGACGCGTCGAGATGGCGAGCCGGTGGACACCGCCACCGGCCACGGGCACGTGCCGCCTTCCGAGAACCACTCGCGTTCCACCCGGCGCGGCGGAGCGATGGCCCACCGGCGCGCCCCGGGCCGCCGCTCGACCACCCGCCGACACATCCCACCCGACCCTGCACGATGTCCGTCCGACGCACCGCGGCCTCGTGCAGGAACCGGTGCCGACGTCGGCCGCCGGCCCACGCCGACCGGACCGGCTGAACGCCCTCGGCAGCGCCGGCGAGGGCGGCGGACCGCGTCAGTCGCCGGTGGCCAGGCCCTCGAAGTAGACCTTCTGCGAGGGGTAGTAGTCGTCGAACGACGGCAGCGGCGTGCCGGAGCGTGACGCGACCAGCATGTCCAGGTAGTACTCCCAGCCCGGCCCGACCTCGCCGATGCCCTCCTCGGTCGACAGGTGGTGCACCAGCCGCAACTCGGTGTCGCCGTCCACTTCGGACAGGAGCAGTTCGAGCCGCCAGGTGCCCGCCTCGTCCACCATGGACAACGCCAGCCGCCGGGGCGGGTCGCAGGCGTCGATGCGCAGTTCCATCCACGGCTCCTGCTCCTCGAACAGCATCTGCACCTTCACCGTGCGGCCGGGCGCGGCGTCGCCTTCCCACGGGCCGAACCACCTCGCGGTGCGCTCCGGCTCGGTCAGGCTCGCCCACACGTCGTCGGCGAGGGCGCGGAACGTCCGGGTGAGCACCAGGTCGCTGCCCGCTTCCGTGCGGATCAGGCGGCCGGTGGGGATCGGGGTCATGCCGTGTTCTCCTTCGGTTCGTCGGCTCGGCGTTCCCGCCGGGTGCGGTAGACCTCGGTCTCCAGCGCGTCGAGGTGGTGCGCCCACCCGCGGGGCCGCTCCGCGCCGCCGCCGGCCCCGGCTCGACCCGGTTCCCCCTCGGCCGTCCCGGTGCCGACCGGCCGGGTCACGCTCGGCCCGGTGCCAAGCGGCCGGGTCACGCTCGGCCCGGTGCCGGTACCCGGCCGAGCGGGGTCGGCGTGCGCGGTCGTGGTGTCCAGCGTGGGTTCGGCGTCGAGCGTTCCGGCGGTGATCGACGCCGTGCCGGTCCCGGCCCGCACGGGCTCGCGGTCAGCAGTCCCGGCGGCGATCAGTCCGGCGTCATTCGGCCCGGCGTCATTCGGCCCGGCGGCGGTCGGCCCGGCGTCATTCGGCCCGGCGGCGGTCGGCCCGGCGTCATTCGGCCCGGCGGCGGTCGGCCCGGCGGCGGTCGTGACGGTGCCGGGGTCGACGAAGGTGGCGAGCCAGCGGGCCAGCGGGGTCAGGCGCGAGGTGTCGAGCAGGTAGAAGCGCTGCCTGCCCACCAGCTCGTCACGCACCAGGCCGCTCTCCCGCAGCACCCGCAGGTGTCGGCTCACGGCGGGACGGCTGATCGCGAACCGGTCGGCGATCCGCCCGGCCGACAGCCGCCCGTCGGCGCGCAGCATCTCCATGATCTCGCGCCGCACGGGGTCGGCGATCGCGCCCGCCACCTCGTCCACGGGCGGAAGCGTAACCACCTGGTTACAGGTTAGGCAATGCCCTCCAGGAACGCGACGAGCGCCCGCCGGTAGGGCTCGACCGTGGTCAGGTCGGCGTACTCGTCCGGCCCGTGCTGCCCGTCGCCGCCGACACCGAAGATCACCGCGTCGATCCCCCGCTGGAAGTAGAACCGCGAGTCGGCCGCGCCGTGCTTGCGCAGCAGCTCCCCCGAGTAGCCCTGCTCCCGCGCGGCGCGTTGCAGTGCCCGCAGGTCGGGCCCGTCGGGGTCGGCCCGGTGCGGCGGCTCGACGTGGTCCACCTCGACCGTGACGCCGGGCGGGCACAGGGCGGCGAAGTGGGCGGCGACCTCGTCGGGCGTGCGGCCGGTGAAGTCGGTGTCCTCGGGCGGGAACCGGACGTCCAGCCACGCGGTCGCGTCGGCGGGCACCTGGTTGAGGGCCTGGTTGCCGGTCTCGACGCGGGCGACGTTGACCGTGGTCCGCCACTCCTCCCCGGTCGCCACCGGGTACGCGGCCAGCACGGCGTCCACGGCCCGCACCAGCTTCACCACCGCGTTGTCGCCGAGCCACTGGTACGCGCTGTGCGCGGCCCGCCCGGTCGCGTGCAGCCGCACGGCGGCCAGCCCTTTCGACTCGGCCACCACGCGCAGGGCGCTGTGCTCGCCGATCACCACGAACGACGCCGTCACGCCCTGGTCGAGCTGGTGCCGGGTGCCGTGCCGGCCGCCGACCTCCTCGTCGGTCACGAGCTGGAGCCCGATCGGGTACGGCAGCCGGGTGGCCGTGTCGCGGAACACCGAGGCCATGACCAGCGCGGACAGCTTCATGTCCTGCGCGCCGCGGCCGATGAGCCGGTCGCCGTCGCGGCGGGGCCGGAACTGCTCGTCCGTGCCGGGGACCACGTCCAGGTGGGCGTTGAGGAGCACCCGGAAGTGCGGGCGGTGCTCGCCGGGGTAGACGAGCGCGCTGGGCTTGCCGCCCGCCTCGAACCGCTCCACGGTGAAGCCGGGGCCGACGAGGTCGAGCACGAACTCCAGCGCGCGGCGCAGGTCGTCGGGCCGGTCGGCGGTCGAGCGGATGCCGAGCAGCCGCTCGGTCGACGGCAGCAGGTCCATCCCGTCATCGTGCCCGGACCGCGCGCCCGGCGGGCGGAGCGGATCAGGGCGCGTCGTGGATCGCCTGTTCCGCGCCCTCCACCGCGGCGGGGCACCGCGGGCGGACGCGCAGTTCGAGGATCGCGACCACCAGGGCCGCCGCCACCGCGATCGTCGCGCTGCCCACCGCGACCGACACCGCCACCGGGAAGTCCCGGTCCGAGGCGCTGAGCACGGTGTAGAACACGCCGGTCAGCGCCGCCGTGCCGATCGCGGAGCCGATGCGCTGACCGGTCTGCAACGCGCCGCCCGCCGCGCCGGCCATCGCCACGGGCACGTGCCGCAACGTCAGCGTGGTGTTCGGCGAGATCACCCACCCGCCGCCGATGCCCGCGACCAGCAAGGCGGGGGCGACCGCCCACCCGGCCGCGTGCGCGGGCGCGAGCCGCAGCACCAGGGCCGTCACGCCGAGCCCGACCACCACCATGCTCAACCCGGTGACGGTCAGCTTGCGGCCCCAGCGCTCCACCAGCCGCCCGCCGATCACCGCGGACGCCGCGGAGCCCACCGCGAACGGCGTCACGGCCAGCCCCGACTGCAGCGGCGTGTAGCCGAGCCCGGTCTGGAAGTACAGCGCGAACACCAGCCAGATGCCGGCGAAGCCGATGAAGTACACCGTCCCGAGCAGCGCGCCCGTGCCGTAACCGGGGGTGCCGGTGAACAGGGAGACGTCCAGCAGGGGGCTGCGGCCGCGCGCGGCGACCTGCCGCTCCCACCGCACGAACAGCACCAGCAGCGCCGCGCCGAGCCCGAACAGCCACCACAGCTCGCGCAGCCCGCCCGCCTCGGCGAGCACGAGCGGCAGCATCACCGCCAGCACGCCCGCGCCGAGCAGGGCCGCGCCGACGAGGTCGAGGTGCCCGCGCCGCCGGCCGCGGGCGCGCGGCAGCAGCCGGGCGGCGAGCACCAGCGCGGCCAGGCCGATGGGCACGTTGACGTAGAAGATCCACCGCCAGCCGTCGTCCTCGCCCGCCAGGGCCAGGATCGCGCCGCCGACCACCGGGCCCACGGCCGTGGAGATGCCGACGGTCGAGCCGAAGAACCCGAACGCGCGACCGCGTTCCGCGCCCCGGAACAGCTGCTGGATGAGCGCCGAGTTCTGCGGGGCCAGGGCGCCGGCCGTGACGCCCTGGGCGAGCCGCGCCACGATCAGCACCTCGGTCGTCGGCGCGAGCCCGGCCAACGCGCTGCACAGCACGAACCCGCCCAGCGCGACCAGGAACATGGTCCGTCGCCCGATCGCGTCACCGAGGCGTCCGGCGGGCACCAGGGCCAGGCCGAACGCGAGCGCGTACCCCGAGACGACCCACTGCACGCCCGCCGGCGTGGTGCCGAGGCCGTGCTGGATGGACGGCAGGGCGACCGACACGATGCTGACGTCGAGCAGGCTCATGAACCCGGCGACGAGCGTGACGGTGAGGGCCTTCCACCGCCGCGGGTCGGGTTGGTACGTGCCGGTCACCACCCATTCCTACCCGCCGCCGCGATCAACCGCACGGCAGCGCGTGTGGCGGGGGCGGCAGTGGATACCCCAGGGCCATGGACGTGGAGCCCGATCGCCTGACGGATGAGGACCTGCGCCGGTTCGTGCTGGACCGGCTCGCCGAGGACGAGGAACGGCTGGCGCGCGAGGAGCTGCCGCTGCTGGACGAGGCCGAACGGCGCGGGCGGCTGCGGATCCTGCGCTCGGACGACGGGCGGGAGCTGCTGCTCGTGCCCGGCGACACGCAGTCCCTCGGCGACCGCGAGCCCGTGCGGTTCGACGAAAAGGCGCGGTGGTTGCGCCGCGAGGTGGCGGGCACGTCCGACCGGTCCCTGCTCCAACTGCTGGCCACCGCCTACGACACCCACCACGGCTGGCAGGAGGAGTGGCGGACGTGACCGGCGCCGGTCACCCCGACGACGACCTGCCGCCTCCCGCACCGCCGCGCAGCGCGTTGACGCTGCGGCTGTGGCTGGCCGGGTTCGGCGTGGTCTTCAACGGGGTCGCGGCGTGGCTGTGCGTCCGGGCGGACCTGACGTGGCTCGCGGTGCTGCTGGGCGTGCTCGCGGTCGTCCTGGTCGTGGACTTCGCCTGGGTCGTGCACCGCAAGCGGCGCGGCGACCCCGGGTGAGCCGGACGGGTCAGCGGGTCATCGCCGGCCGGGACGCGCGCGGCGTCGGCACGTCGCCGCGGTCGCCCAGGTTGGGCCACAGCAGGTCCTGGGACTCGGCCACGTCGATCGAGTCGTCCGGCAGCACGCCGTCGGTGTCCTTGAGCCGGACCAGGGCGTCCTCGATGGCCGCGTGCGCGGCGAACAGGCACGGCGTGCTGTAGATCGCGACGTCCACGCCCAGGTCGGTCAGCTCGCGCAGCGACAGCCGGGGCGACTTGCCACCGGCGATCTGGTTGAACAGCAGCGGCTTGTCGCCCACCGCCCGCCGCACCCGGCGGATCACGTCGACCGACGGCATGCCCTCGACCAGCACCACGTCGGCGTCCGTCGCGGCGAACGCGGCCGCGCGGCGCAGCACCTCGTCCTCCCCGGTGGCGTCGGTCCGCGCCACCACGACCAGGTCCCGCCGGGTCGCGAGCACCAGGTCGAGCTTCTCGAGGTACTGCTCCAGCGGCAGCACCCGCTTGCCCTCGACGTGCCCGCACCGGCGCGGCCGCTGCTGGTCCTCCAGCACCACGCCGGACGCGCCGACCTGCTCCAGCGCGCGCACCACCTGGCCCGCCACCTCGGGGTCGGTGTACCCGTCGTCGATGTCGACCAGCAGGTGCCGCCGGGGCAGCGCCAACCGCAGCCGCTGCACGAACCCGACCACGTCGGGCCAGGCGATGAAGCCGACGTCGGGCAGGCCGTAGTGCGAGGCGGAGAAGCCGAACCCGGAGACGAACAGCCCGTCGTAGTGCCGGGCCGCGATCGACGCCGACAGCATGTCGAACACGCCGATCAAGGGGGTCGTGCCGGGTGCCGCGATCGCCTCGCGCAGCGCCTCGCCGTGAGCCATGCGACGAACCTAGGTGCGCGTGCCCGACGGGTCGAGATATCGGAAGGATGAGATCGACTCGCGCCGCCGGGAGCCGCCGCCGGCTCGGACCCGCACGCCGAGCCCCGGCCTTCCCGGATGGCTCAGGGGGTCCGGTCGCCCGTCACGGACGTCGGCCGGCTCCGATCAGCGCGGCTCGCGGCCGGTGCGGCGGATCATGTTCTTGATGTGGTCCAGGGTCGGTCCCCGGTCGTTCACCAGCTCGCGCTGGTTGTTGAAGTTCCACGCGAACAGGCCGAGGCGGTTGAGCTCGGCGATCGACTCGTCGTTCAGCAGCAGCCGGACGTCCATGTCGAGGACCTCGCCGGCGGTCTCCTTGTACGCGGCCACCATGACCTTGCCGTACTCGCCGAGCACGCGGATGCTCTGCCGCACCTGGTAGACGTTGCCGTAGGGCTGCTTGGCCACCACCGCCTGGTAGTCCGACGCCCGCAGCGAGCGGGCGAAGTGGGAGAACATGGACCGGCCGCCGCCGTTCTCCGGGTCGTCGTCCTCGACCTGGTAGCCGTCCCAGCCGAGCGCCACCCGGGCGTTCGGGGCCGTCTCCTTGATGATCCGCCGCACGTCGAGGTAGCTGTCCTGCAACGCCTCGTAGTAGGCGGGGCTGGCGCCGTACGCGCCGTCCTCGCACGCCATCTTGTTGACCTCGTTGAACACCGTGACGTACAGCGGCGGGTCGTCGGCCTTGCCGGCGAAGATGCCCGCGAGCGCGCGCATGTCCTCGCCGAACGCGGGGGACAGCGGGTAGGCACGTCCGCAGCCGGGGCCGTACTTGCCGTCGACGGGCACTTCGGGGTCGTCGATCTCCCAGTCCGCCACGATCACGTGCAGGGCGTACCCCCGGGCGTAGGCGTCGGGCACCTCCTTGTCCCGCCACGCCGCCATGGTCCGCAGATCGCTGGGCTTGTGGTAGTTGGTGGTGAGCATGGTGACCGGCGTCTCCCGCACGAACTCGGACTCCAACGCCGTGCCGATCTGGTCGCCGATGCCGTACACGAGCGTGCCGGGCGGCGCGGCGGCGGCGCTGCCCGCCGGACTCCCGGACCCCGACAGCGTGGCCCCGAGCACCGCCACCAGCGCCGCGGCCGCACCCGCGGTCGTCAGCGCGTGCTTCGACAGCCCGCGCGACGCCCCGAGCAGGCGCGCCACCCTCTCCGCGCCGGGCCGGCGGGCCGGGTCCGGGTCGGTCAGCGCGGCCACGACGCGCGCCATGCGCTTGTCGATCCGCCCCTCGGCCGCGGCCGACAACGTCACGCCGAGCGAGTACATGTCCGCCGCCGGGGTGGCGCGCTGTCCCCGCAGCACCTCGGGGGCCAGGTAGCCGGCCGTGCCCGCGGTCTTCGCGCTGCCGGTCAGGGTCACCTCGTCCCACATCGCTACGCCCAGGTCGGCGAGCTTGGCCGTGCCGTCCGCGGTGACGAGGACGTTGGCGAGCGTGATGTCGCGGTGCACCATGCCTTTGGCGTGCATGGCGGCCAACGCGGTGGCGACCTGCGCGCCGATCCGGGCCGCGAGGTCGGGGGCGATCGGGCCGTCGGTCCGGCAGATCTCGGCGAGGCTGCGGGCGGGCAGGTACTCCATGACGAGCCAGCGCGTGCCGCCGTCGACGACGGTGTCGAAGACCGAGATCACGTTGGCGTGGTGCAGCCCGGCCCCGATCCGCGCCTCACGACGGGTCGCCTCGCCGTCCCCCGTCGTGGCCAGCTTGAGCGCCACGACCCGGCGCAACTCGAGGTCGGTGGCCCGCCAGACCTCCCCCATGCCGCCCGCGCCGACGACCGCGTCGAGCCGGTACCGACCCGCGATCACGTCATTGTTACGCACCGACCCAGCCTAATGACCGTGCGGAGTCGCCCGTGACGCGCACGACCCGGTGGGTCCGCGCGGACGCGTCGAGCCCTCCCCCGACAACCCCTTTCCCCATTACCCGCACCCCGGTAAAGCGCCTCGGAATAACCGCGCGAAAGCATTCCCGGTTACCCGGAATGGGCGTCCGACACCACATATGTGAACCGGTCCGCCGAATTGGACGACCACATATGTGAACCCCGGACCCCGATCGTCGCCGGCCGTTGACACGACGGAAACATGCGCTACGGTGCGATCAGGAAGCGCTTTCCCGAAAACCCCCTGCACTCACCCTCATACGGGAGAGGAAATAGCCATGCCCACACTCGTCGGGACCAGGCGCGCCCTGCTGAAGGCCGTCGTGGCCGCCACCCTCGCCACGACCGCCGTCACGGTGCCCGCCACCACGCCGGCACTGGCCGCGACCACCGCGGACGGGTTCGCCTCGGTGCACGCGCTGGGGCAGAACGGCACCACCGGGGGCGCGGGCGGCGCCGTGGTCACCGCCACCACCACCGCCGGGTTCCTCGACTACATCGCCCGGCCCGAACCCCTGGTCGTGCAGGTCAGCGGCACCATCACGCTGCCGACCGGCACCGGTGACGGCATGCACGACGTCGCCTCCGACAAGACGATCGTCGGCCTGGGCGCGAACGCCCGACTCGTCGGCGGCGGCCTCAACATCGGCCTGCCGGTCAACGACGAGGTCACCTCTCCCCCGGCCAACGCCGTGCACAACGTCATCATCCGCAACCTGGCGATCACCGGGGCCACCGACGACCTCGTCAACGTCCAGATGTTCAGCCACCACATCTGGATCGACCACAACGACTTCTCCAACGGCGACGACGGCGCGGTCGACATCAAACGCGGCAGCGACTACGTCACCGTCTCCTGGAACAGGTTCCACGACCACGACAAGACGCTGCTGCTCGGCCACGACGACGACAACGGCGCGCAGGACATCGGCCGGCTCCGCGTCACCTACCACCACAACCACTTCGACGGCTCCGACCAGCGCAACCCGCGCGTCCGCTTCGGCGAGTCCGTGCACGTCTACAACAACTACTACCGCGACAACAGCTACGGCGTCGTCTCCGCGATGAACGCGGGCGTCGTGCTGGAGGGCAACTACTTCTCCAGCGTCAACAACCCCGGCCGCGTCGACTTCAGCGGCGACCTCGGCCGGATGGTCGCCCGCGACAACATCCTCGTGGACTGCAACCACGAGATCGAGGTCCGCGGCTCCGTGGTCGAACCGCGCACCTACTACGCCTACACCCCGCACCGCGCCGCCGACGTCCCCACGATCGTGCCCGCCGGCGCGGGCGCCGGTCGCCTCTGACAGGAGCACCCACCATGAGCGACATCAGCAGGCGCGGCCTCCTCGCGGGCGCCGCCGCGACCGCCCTCACCGCCGTCACCGCACGGGCCGCCGCCGCGCGCCCCACCACGACCAACCCCGTGTGGGCGGCCCCGTTCGCCACCGCCGACGGGTTCGCCGGCACCAACACCCTCGGCCAGAACGGCACCACCGGCGGCCTCGGCGGACCCGTGGTCACCGTGCGCGACCCCGACACGTTCCTGGACTACTGCGACCGCAACGAGCCCTACGTCATCCAGGTCGACGGCATCATGACGTTCAGCAGCAAGCAGGGCCTGCGCTCCAACAAGACCGTCATCGGCCTGCCCGGGGCCGAGATCCGCGGCGGCGGCCTGGACATGTACCGCAGGCAGAACGTCATCATCCGCAACCTCAAGTTCACCGGCGCGGACGACGACGCCATCAGCATCCAGCAGTCCTCCCACCACATCTGGATCGACCACTGCGACCTCGGCGGCGGCGCGGACGGCCTGATCGACATCGTCCGCGGCGCGGACTTCATCACCGTGTCCTGGAACCACTTCCACGACCACAGCAAGACCGCGCTGCTCGGCCACTCCGACTCCAACGCGGGCCAGGACACCGGCAAGCTCCGCGTCACCTTCCACCACAACTTCTTCGACGGCACCGACCAGCGGCACCCGCGCGTCCGCTTCGGCGAACCCGTCCACGTCTACAACAACTACTTCCGCGACAACCGCCTCTACGGCGTCGCCTCCACCGAGAACGCGGGCGTGCTGGTCGAGGCCAACTACTTCGAGAACGTGCCGCACCCGATCTACTCCGGCTACGACGAGAGCGGACCCGGCCGCGTCGTGCAGCGCGACAACGTCTACGTCAACTCCGGCACGCCCCAGACCCTGGGCTCCGTCGTCGAGCCGCGCACCTACTACGCCTACACCCCCGACAACCCGTCCACCCTGCCCACCACCGTCCCCGCCGGGGTCGGCGTCGGCCGGATCTGAGCCAGGAGGCACCCCCATGAGCCCCGTCAACCGACGCCGCCTGCTCGCCGGCACCGCGCTCGCCGCCGTCGCCGCCACCGTCCCCCGCGCCGCGTGGGCCGCGTCCGCCCTCGACGTCGCCGACGGCTTCGCCGGCGTGAACGCCCTGGGCCAGAACGGCACCACCGGCGGCGCGGGCGGCCAGGCCGTCACCGTCACCACCGCCGACGCCCTCGCCGACTACGTCGGCCGCAAGGAGCCCTACGTCATCTCGGTCTCCGGCCGGATCGCCGTCGGCGACGACATGCTCACCGTCGTGGCCAACAAGACCATCGTGGGCGTCGGCCCGACCGCCGAGATCACCGGCGGCGGCCTCCAGCTCGGCTCCACCACCCGGCCCGGCAACAACGTCATCATCCGCAACCTGCGGTTCACCAACGCCTCGGACGACTCGATCAGCGTCACCAACTCCGCGCACCACGTGTGGATCGACCACTGCGACCTGTCCGACGGCTACGACGGCCTGCTCGACATCAAGCGCAACTCCGACTACGTCACCGTCTCGTGGAACCACTTCCACGACCACAGCAAGGCCGCGCTGCTCGGCCACTCCGACACCTACACCAGCGACCGCGGCAGGCTGCGCGTCACCTACCACCACAACTTCTTCGACGGCACCGACCAGCGCCACCCGCGCGTCCGCTTCGGCGAACCCGTCCACGTCTACAACAACTACTACCGCGGGAACTCGCTCTACGGCGTCGCCTCGACCATGGACGCCGGCGTCGTGGTGGAGGGCAACTACTTCGAGAACGTCGCCCACCCGATCCTGTCCGGCTACGACAAGAGCGGACCGGGCCGGGTGGTCGAGCGCAACAACGTCTACGCCGGCTCCGGCGCGCCGGAAACCCTCGGCGCCGTCGTGGAGCCGCGCACCTACTACGGCTACGCGCTGGACGACCCCGCCTCCGTGCCGCGCCTGGTCACGGCGGGCGCGGGCGTCGGCCGCGTCGGCCTGCCGACCGCCTGACCGGACGCGAACCGGGCCCCCGCCTGGAGCGGCGGGGGCCCGGGGACCTCGTCATCGCGACCTACTGGAAGACGACGTCGCTGCAGAAGTAGTACGACTGGTCCATGTGGCTGGCCTGCCAGATCACGAAGACCACGTGGCGGCCGGTGCGGCTGCCCGCGTTCACCGCGACCTGGTACTGACCGGCCGGCGCGTAGCGGCCGGTGGTCGCGACCAGGTCCAGGTGGTTCCAGCCCAACGGCGTCGTCGTCGCGTCGTAGCCCTGCTTCGTCACGTACACCCGCAGGTAGTCCGCGCCGTGCCGGGCCTGGTCGGTGACGGTGAGCGTGAACTGCCGCGGCTTCGTCACGGTCTTCCACGGGCCGGGGTTGTCCAGCGCCGCGTAGCGCGTGCCGCCGGTCCGCCCGCCGCTGCACAACTGGCCGTTCGGGATCACGCCCTGGTGGTTGCCCGCCACGTTCTCGCGGTACAAACCGTTCCAGTTCCACATCGCGTTGGTGTCGGCCTGCCACGCCTGCCAGCACATCGGGTCCTGCTGGGCCATCGTCGGGTTCTGGAAATCGCTGCCCCAACGCTGCCAGCAGCCGTAGTTGCGCGACGGCGGGTCGGTGGTCGACCCGTGCGCGTCGGCGATTCCGGTGAGCAGGCTCGCCATGAGTCCGGCGACCACCGCGAGCGTCGCGGCGGCCCGGCCGAGCAGGCTCTTGTTCGCAGGGATGGATCTGAGCGCCACTCTCTCCTCCTCGTTGAGGATGACCATGTTCGGCAATGTCCATGGGTGGGCTGGGAGCGCTCCCAAATCGCACTGTAACCAACCGTGCGCGGAAAGGGGAAGTGTTGTCCCCCAACCACTTCGCATTCGACGCGCATTCGACCGCAATTCGACAAACGCCCTCTCCGGACGACGTTTCACGAGGCGACCGGCGGCCGGGGACGACCTCGCCGCAGGTGCGGTCGGGCGTCGTGCGGACCCGTCCGCGCGACGCGCGACCGCCACGCACCGACGGCTTCCACCAGCGCGGAGCCGTCTTGACTGGGTCTTGACGATCGCCCGGCGGGCGTCTTAGGGTCCGCGCATCTCGAAAATTGCCGGATCAATGACGAAACTTTCGAACGCCGCCGTCGTAGTCGTCCGAGAAAGCGAAGACCGCCATGAGAACGATCCGACTCGTCACCGCCGCGCTCACCGCGATGGCGTTGACCTCGCCGCTGGCCCTCACCGCCGCGGCCGCGCCCGAGGCTGACCGGGTTCCCCCGGGCCACGCCAAGAAGGACACGCTCCGCTGGGCCGCGCCCAAGGGCTTCTACATCGGCACCGCCGCAGCCGGTGGCGGCCACCACGAGCAGCAGCCCTACCCCGACCCCTTCACCAAGGACGACGAGTACCGGGCCGTGCTGGCCAAGGAGTTCAGCTCGGTGTCCGCCGAGAACCAGATGAAGTGGGAGTACATCCACCCGGAGCGCGACCGCTACAACTTCGGCATGGCCGACGCCATCGTGAAATTCGCGCAGCGCAACAACCAGGTCGTCCGCGGGCACACGCTCCTGTGGCACAGCCAGAACCCGGCGTGGCTCGAGCAGGGGAACTTCTCCGCCGACGAGCTGCGCGCCATCCTGCGCGAGCACATCTTCACCGTCGTCGGCCGGTACAAGGGCAAGATCCAGCAGTGGGACGTGGCCAACGAGATCTTCGACGACTCGGGCAAGCTGCGCACCACCGACAACATCTGGATCCGCGAGCTGGGCCCCGGCATCATCGCGGACGCGTTCCGCTGGGCGCACCAGGCCGACCCCAAGGCCGAGCTGTACTTCAACGACTACAACGTGGAGAGCGTCAACGCCAAGAGCGACGCCTACTACGCGTTGATCAAGGACCTGCTCGCCCAGGGCGTGCCGGTCGACGGCTTCTCGGCCCAGTCCCACCTCAGCACCCGGTACGGCTTCCCCGGCGACCTGGAGACGAACCTCAAGCGGTTCGCCGCCCTCGGTCTCGGCACCGCCATCACCGAGCTGGACGTGCGGATGGACCTGCCGGCCAACGGCGTGCCGACCGCGGAGATGCTCGCCAAGCAGGCGGACTACTACAACCGCACCCTCGTCGCCTGCCTCAACGTCAAGGGCTGTGACTCCTTCACGATCTGGGGCTTCACCGACAAGTACTCCTGGGTGCCGGTGTTCTTCCAGGGCGAGGGCGCCGCGACGGTCATGTGGGACGACTTCACCCGCAAGCCCGCCTACGACGCCCTGCAGTGCACGCTGGCCAAGGAGTCGGTGAAGCGCGGCGAGCGCCACCCGCACCTGCCGGCCTGCGCGAAGTGATCACGACGCACGCCTGACCGCGTCGCCGCGAGCGATCGGTCCCCGCCAGGGTCTCGGAGCCCGGGCGGGGACCGATTACCACGTTCCGCACCGTCGTGGCTGTTCGTGAATTTTCTTCGGTCAACACTGAAGCGATAGTGCCAAGAACACTTTCGAGTGAGACGCACGCCACTCGAAAGTGGGAACACCGGCCACCGACGCGCCGTTGGAACACTCGGTCGGTGCGGTCCGTGTCCCTGGGCCTCACCTAGCGCCTTCGCGGAATACCGTTCGGCTGGAGCCGCGTCGAGCCACTCGCCGAGAGGCGACCGCCGCGCCGACCCCCAATCCCTCTCCCCCGACGTGCGTCGTGGACGAGGAATTCGCGGTACCCGGGCGTTCGACACACGGGACCCGGGCGTTCGACGCGCGGGTCAGGGTTGGTCGCCGGCGTCCCGGTCGCGCAGGTAGCGGGTGTGGTCGGCCTGCCGGTCCACGTCGGCCGCGTAGACGCGCTCGGCCAGCCGGTGCGCCTCCGCCTCCAGCAGCCCCAGCTGGGTCGCCAGCTCCTCCCCCGGGCTCGGCTCCCCGCCCGCCCGCTGCCGCACCGCGAACCACCACGGCAGGTTCAGGTACGTCTGCACGGACAGCGGCAGGTCGGTGCGCGCCAGCCGCACCACGGTGTGCCGCAGGTCGGGGTTGGCGGCCAGCGCGTCGTGCCGCGCGAGGAGGTCGTCGAGCACCGCGCCGATCCGGCGCACGGCGGCCACGGCGGGCTCCGGCACCCGGGACGCCTGCGCGGTCACCTCGCGCACCAGCCCGTCGAGGTCCGCGCGCAGCCGACCGGTCTCGGTGACCACGTCCCCCGGCACCAACCGCACCTTCTCCGGCGGCGCGAGCAGCGCGCCCACCCCGTACAGCCCGGCGACCACCAGCGGCCACAGCGCGCCGACGACCCCGGTCAGGTGCAGCAGCACGCCGACGAGCCCGCCGACGCAGCCGACGAGGTTCTTGGTCGAGCCCAGGTACCGGATCATTGGTAGCCGCGGATCTCCTTAAACACCTCGCCCAACCCGGTGTCGCGCGCGTCGAACACCCGCCCGCCGGTCATCGTCGCCACCTGGCCCAGCTCCGCGCTGCTGCCCTCGCCGAACAGCACGGTGAACACCGGCACCTGCCGCACCGACGCGGGCGCCGAGGCGAACGCGGCCCGGAACCCGGCCAGGTCCGACCCGTTGGCGTTCTCGCCGTCGGTCATCAGCACGATCGACGTGAACCGGTCCGGGTCGGCCGCGACCAGCGGCTCCATCACCTCGTAGGCGCGGGACAGGCTGTCGTAGATGGCGGTGCCGCCGCCCTCCCGCAGCCCTTCGGCGAACGCCTTGATCCGCGCCAGTTCCGCGCGCGGGTCGCCCTCGGGCAGCGAGAACGTGGTGGGCGTGCCCGGCGTGGTGTCGAACGGGAGCAGCGTGACCTCCTCCCGGCTGCGGAACCGGCGGAAGCGGCCGGTGAGCGAGTCGTCCGCGCCGGTCAGGCCGATCAGCGCGGACCGCAGCGCCGCGATCCGCTCCCCCGCCATCGAGCCGGACGTGTCCAGCACGTACAGCGTCCGCGACGGCCGCCGCAGCCGGTCGAAGTAGGCCGAGAGCAGCGCGTCGACCGACTCGCGCGCCGCCGGGAACGGCAGCTCCACCAGGTCGCGCACGGCGAACGCGGCGTCGAGTTCGACGCCGGGCACGACCGGCCGCCGGTGCGTGGTCCGCATGATCTCGCGCTGCACGTCCGGCGTGCGCAGGTGGTCGGTGAGGCGTCGGTGCGCGTCACGGGCGTCGTCGCCGGCGTCGGCGAGCAGCGTCAGCGGGTAGTCCGCGGTGACCACGCCGTCGTCCGGGTAGACCAGCGTGAGCGGTTCGGGCAGGGTGCCGGCGGCGTTCAGGGACAGCAGCACGGACTCGTAGTTGATCAGCCCGTCCACCCGCGCGCCGGGGTCCTGGCCGGTGGCGCGGCGCTGGTATGCCTCGGACAGCCAGCCGGACGACCCGGCGGACAACGCCTGCGCGCCGAAGAAGTCCTTGAGCCGCGGCGTCACGGCGGCGATCTGGCCCGCGTCCACGGCGTTGCCCGCGCCCGCCAGCGCCGACGCCACCGCGACCAGGGCGGAGAAACCGGAGTTGGACGCCGACGGGTCGGTCATGCCGTAGCCGAACGCCTTGCGCCCCGCCTGCTCGGCGATCTCGCCCCAGCCGACCCGCCGGTCCGCCCACCCCAACCGCCGCGCCGCGGACGTCGAGAGGCCGAGCACGACGGGCGAACTCATGACCTTGACCTGGTTGCCGAGCCGGCGCGCGGCCTCCGGGATGCCCGCCGGGTAGCGGTTGGAGGAGAACCAGACGGCGTCGTACTTGCCGTCCACGTCACCGTTGGCCAGCGCCTCGGCGCCTTCGAGCGTGCCGGTGAAGGTGAACTCGACCGTCACGCCGGTGGCCCGGGCCGCCGCGTCGAGCACGGGTCGCAGGTCGGTCAGCTCGCTGCCCGCGAGCACCCGCAGCACGCCGGGACGCGCCGGGTCCGGCTCCGGTTCGGCGCCGCCGGTGCAGGCGGCGGCCAGCAGCACCGCGGCGAGCACGAACGCTGTTCTCATCGGTCCCCCTCGGCCGCCGCTGCGTCGTGCGATCGGCGCAGGTGCTCCTCGGCGCGGCGGATCTCCCCCGACAGCGACTCGACCGTGACGGCCATCGCGCGCACCGCCTCCGCCCGGTAGCCGTCCACGGCGTCGATCGCCGCGTAGATCCGGTCGAACGACGCGCGGATCGTCGCCACGGCGACGGCCGGGTCGCCGTCCACCCGCCGGATCTCGGCGCTGTGCAGGTCGAGCAGCTCGGTGTTGGCGCGGATCAGGCCGTCCGTGGTGGCGCGCAGCGCGGCGACCTCGTCCAGCACGTCCCGTTGGCTCGCCAGCGCGCCGCTCACCAGCAGCGCGATCCGCAGCGCGGCCACGGTCGTGGTCACCGCGCGTTCCACGCCCCGGATCAGCTCGTCGTTGGTGCGCCGCACCAGGTCGAGCGCCAGGTAGCCCTGCGCGCTCACGGCGAGCTGCGTCAGCAGGTCCTGGTGGCGTTGGCGGATGGGGTGCAGCACGTCCGCGCGCAGCGCCCGCGCGCGGGCCGGGTCGGTCAGGTCCAGCACGTCGGCCTGCCGGTCGATCGCCGCGTCCACGGCCTCGGCGAACGCGGCGGCCTCGGCCAGCCGGCCCATCGCCCGCCACAGCCGCTCGCGCTCGCCCTTGATGGCGGCGTTGTCGCGGCGCAGCACGTCCTGCCGCTCGCGCAGCTCCAGCACCAGCGCGTTCACCGGTTCGCCGGCGGCGCGGTAGCGGTCGAGCGCCTTCTTGGCGGCGTGCGCGGCGGGGAACACCCGGAGCAGCTTGCGGCCGGTGATCGGCAGCTTGGCGGGGTCCAGCGCGGCCACGGTGCGGCGCAGGTCCGACAGCGACGCGGTGACGCGGACCTGTGGTGAGTCGTCGCGCGCCGCCCGCGCGGAGCGGTCCAGCATCGCGCCCGCCACGCCGGCGGCGGCGCGCATGTCCGCTTCGCCGACCGCGAGCACGTCGTCCAGCGCGTCGGTGAACTCGGGCGACCGCACGTCCAGCGCCCGGAGGCGTTCGGTGAACAGCTCGGCGCGGCGGTCGACGTCCGCCCGCGCGTCGTCGCCCAGCGCGATGAGGCCGGCCGCGCGTTCGACCGGGACCGGGGTCACGGGCTCGGGCGGGGCGAGGGTGAACTCGTCCATCAGGCGACGACCGCGTCGAGCAGGCGTTCCAGCGTCTCGAACGACGGCGGCTCGACGGCGTCGACCAGCTCGGCGGGGGCCTTGTCCCCCACCACCTCGGCGAACACCCGCGGGTCGGAGGTGCGGAAGCCGAACGTGGCGGCGAGCTTCGCCAGCTCGGGGTCGGTGCTCAACAGCCGGCCGACCCGGTCGCCGCGGTCGGACAGCGGCACGAGCGTGTGCTTGGAGTAGACGGTCGGCGCGAGGTAGAGCAGGCGCATGTCCGGGCGGATCGACCCGTCGCCGCGCATCACCCGGTCGAGGTACTGGGATTCGTAGATCAGCGCCAGCGGCGTCTTGCCCATGCCGGCCGCGAGGTAGTCCTCGAACGGGCCCTCGGTGCTGTTCTGGGTGTAGCCCTGGTCGCGGAACAGCCGGGCGACCCGGGGCAGCACGGCCGCCTCCTGCTCGGGCGTGGCGACCACGGTGTTGCCGTTGGCGACGAACGACACGACCGACAGGTACATGGCGGCGGAGTTCGACTCGCCGGGGTTGGTGGTGGTGACGAGGACGTTCTTGCGCGCCGGGTAGGCGGTGTTGCCGGGGAGCTGGTCCCAGCGGGTGCCGGCCCCGGTCAGCTCCAGGTACTTCGCCACGTCGAGCACCTGGTAGTCGCCCGCGCCCTTGGTTACGACACCGGCCGCTTCCAGCAGCCGCACGATCGGCTCGAACGTCGCCACGGCCATCGGCGACTGGAACGGCGTGTGCGCGGCGGTCGTCCGGCGGTCGCGCTGGATCCGCCGCGCGGCGGGCGAGGACGACGGGAACGCGAACTCGTACCTGCCCAGGTCGACGGAGGTGGCGATCTGGCGCGAGCCGGCCGTGTCGACCTGGACCTCCAGGCCGTGCCGCGCGAACGCGTCCACCACCCGCGGGTCGCTGAAGAAGGCCAGCTTCTCCGACCCGATGACGCCGCGCACGGTGGTCAGCCCACCCCGCGCCCCGCCTCCCGCGTCATCCGGACGCCCCCACACGACCACCGCGACGACCGCGACCGCCAACACCGCGGCCAGGCCGATGGACAACCGGCGCTTCACTGGACCCGCTCACCCCCGTGCTCGTCGGCGATCCTCGTCGCCGCACGACTCGTTTGACGCGCGGAGCGGCGATCACCGGGCGAACGGTTGGTGAACGAAGGATGATGATCGGTCGCGCGGGTGAGTGACCGCTGCCGCCCGTCCCGGGGGACGGTCAGGTGTGGCCCCGTGCGTGAGCCGCGGCGGCGACCGTGACGGCGCACGCGACGTACGCGGCGGTGCGCGTCGAGGTCAGCTCGGCCAGCGCCGGACCCGCCAACGCGCCGGCGAACGTCGCCACCGCCTCGCCGGTGAACAGCACCGCGCCCACCCGCCCCAGCACCGCGGTGGGCGTGACGCGTTGCAGCGCGGTCTGCGTGACGACGAGCACGGCCGAACCCGCGAGCCCGATGAGCCCGGCGGCCGGCAGCGCCGAGGTCAACGACCGCGAGCCGAACAGCAGCGCGAACCCCGCCGCGGTCACGACGAGCGCGCCGGCCAGCAGCGGACCCACCCGTACCCGGTCGACCAGGACGCGGGTCACGGGCGCGCCCAGCAGGAACCCGACGCCCAGCCCGGACATCACCAGGCCGACCGGTCCCGTGCCGCCGAGCACGGTCATGCCGAACGGGACCAGCAGCGCGCTCAGCGAGGCGTTCGCGGCCAGGAAGACGGAGCTGATCACGAGCAGCGCCGAGGCCGTCCGATCCGATCGCAGGAAGGCGACCCCTTCGGCCCACGCCCGCCCCTCACCGTGTGCCCCGGCCTCGCGGGGGCGTTGGGACGTCAGCGCCACGAGCACGGCCGAGAGCAGGTAGCTGACGACGTCGGCCAGCACCAGGACCTGGAACCCGACCAGGCCGAGCAACGCGCCGCCCAGCGGTGCGCCGACGAGCCTGGCGACGCCGTCGGTGAGCGAGTTCAGCGCGTTGGCGCCGCTCAACGCCGTGCCGGTGCCGACGACGACGGGCGTGTGCGCCTGGGCGGCCGGCCGGAACACCACCGTCCCGGCGCTCTCGACCAGCAGCGCGACGTAGACCAGCCAGAGGTCGCCAGGGTCGCGGGCGAGCAGCAGCGACGCGACGGCGACGGCCCGCAGGACGTCCGCCGCGACCATCAGCCGCCGCCGGTCCCACCGGTCGGCCAGCACCCCGGCCACCGGCCCGAACAGCACCGCGGGCAGGAACTCCGCGGCCAGCGCCGCGCCCGCCGCCATCACCGAGCCGGTCAGCCCGAAGACGTGCGCGGGCACGGCCACCACGAGCAGCCAGGGGCCGAACACGCTGATCGACCGGGCCGCCCACAGCAGCCGGAAGTCCCCCACCCGCAGCGCGCTCAGCACACGACACCCCCGTGACTATCCCTACAAGATAGTCACGGGGGATGGTGTTCTGACAAGATTGTGGTCGTGGGACACGACCTGGGACCCCGGCTCCGGGCGCTGCGCGCCGCGAGCGGGCGGACGGTGGCCGCCGTCGCGGCCGACGCGGGCCTCTCGGTGCCGTACGTGGCGAACCTGGAGAACGGCCGCGGCAACCCGACCGTCGATGCGCTGGCCCGGCTGGCGGGGGCGTTGGGCGGCCACCTGGCCATCGGGTTGGGCGAGGACGAACCCCCGGCGCGGGCCGATCCGCCCGCCGCCCTGGTCCGCCTCAGCCGCACCGAGAGGTTCCGCCGCGACGTCCGCGCGCTGGGCGCGGCGACGGGTCGGGACGAGGCGGCGGTCGCCGGTCGCCTGCTGGACGTGCTGGCCCGCGTGGCGGACCTGACCGGCCGCGACCTCGCCGAGGCCGACTGGCTCCGCCTCCTCGACGCCCTGCTGCTGGTCGGGCTGCACCCGAACGGGACGGGTGAGCCCCACCCGCCGCTCAGTACGCCATGAACAGGATCTCGTCGCGCGAGTAGTCGTGGCCCGGGTGGTTCTCCTTCAGGTGCTGCTGCGTCTTGGCGACCAGGTCGTCCTCGTCCTGGCCGGTGATGTGCTCGCCGCAGGGGCAGGTGATGTTCTTCTTCATGGCGGTCCTCCGGTGGTGATCTCTCCGGCACCGACTGTACTGAAGGCGTGGGCGTTGTCGACCGGTCGAGTTCGGTGCCGCGCCGGTCCGCCCGAACCCGGTCGGTCCGGGCGGACCGGGGCGCGTCAGCGGCGGCGCAGGACGCGCGGGTCGGCGTCGAGGTCGCCGCCCAGGCGCAGGGTGATGAACTCGTTGTCGTCCGGCTTGCCCGGAGTGCGGCCCGAGGAGGACGGGAAGTTGTTGTCGTTGAGCACGCCGATCGTGCGGTCGTCCAGGATCACCAGGTCCTCGATCGTGGTGAACGGGAAGGTGAAGGTCGTGCCGCCGCCGCCCAGGCGGCGCGGGTCGGCGATGTCGAGCAGGTCGGCCACCAGCGTCTTGTCCAGCTCGCCGTCGTGGTCGCGGTCCCGCTTGTCGGCCAGGTAGACCTTCTTGACGCGGGCGTCCACGCCCTGCGCGCCGTCGCGCTCGATCACCAGCAGCCGGTTGCGGTCCACCGTGACGGCGTCGCCGATCGCGTGCTCCGGCCGGTCGAGCCGGTAGGTCCACCGCGTGCCGGTGTACCGGCCGCGCGCCGGGTCGAACTCGTTGAGCCGCAGCGTGCCCGGCTCGTCGCCGGCGACCGTGCCCTCCAGCAGCGCGTCCAGCGTGCGGCCGTCGGCGGACAGCGCCAGGCCCTCGTAGCCCTTGCTGCCGCCGAGGTTCGGCGTGCCCGCCGGGTTCTCCGGCGCGAAGACGCCCGGCAGCGGCACGGGCGGGGCCTGCAGCCGGCCCGCGCGGTCGAAGCGCAGCAGGTAGGGGCCGAACTCGTCGCCGATCCAGTAGCCGCCGTCGGCCGTGCGGACGATCGACTCCACGTCGAAGTCCGCGCCGGTCAGCACCCGGTCGGGCCGGGTGAGCGGGAACGGCACGTGCCCGTTCGGGTCGGTCAGCGCGAGGCCGCCGAGCACGTCCACCGCGCCGGTGGCGAAGTCGGGGCCGATCCGGTGCACGCGCAGGGTGAAGTCGGCGCTGTTGGCCTTGGCGCCGTAGCCGTTGTCCGACAGCACGTCGAACGTGCCGTCCGCGTTGCGCAGCACACCGCTGAAGCCCTGCACCGGCTGGTCGGCGAACGGCGGCACGACGCCGTTGACGGGTGTCGTGCCCAGCGCCGCGCCGGACGGCTCGGTGCCCGGCACGAACGTCACGGCCGGCAGCCGGGCGAACCCGGTCAGGGTGGCGCGGCCGAAGTCGTGGCGGTCGGCGGGCGCGGCCGAGCCGGGCGCCGCGACCGCCGCCAGGACGAGCGCGGACAGACCGAGGACCAGCGGTCTCCTCATGGGTGTTCCGTTCTGCCGTGGCGCGCCCGGTGGGGACGCGCGGTGCGCGGAACGGTAGGTGGGCCGGGTGAACGGCAGGCGTGCGCGACCTGGCGCGGGGGTGGTCTTCCGGCGCCGTTGCCCGAGGACCACCCCCGGTCGAGGCGTCAGCCCGCGTACGCCTCGAACTCGCCGAGCTGGGCGGCGGGCCAGCCGGTGTTGCCGGTGAACGTCAACCGCAGGTAGCGGTGGTCCGCCGCGACCGGGATGCTCACCTGGTTGCCCGACGCCGGGTCGAACCGGTACCCGACCGAGCCGACCAGCGCGGTGTAGCCGGAGCCGTCGGTGCTGCCGGACACGCTCAGCGTCTGCGTGCGGGCGGCCCACGCGGCGGCGGGCGGGAGCTTGAGCACGATCCGGTTCACCGCGACCCGGCTGCCCAGGTCCACCGTGAACACCTGCGGGAACGCGTTGTTCGGGCTCTCCCAGTAGGTGTTCGCGTCACCGTCCACCGCGTTGCCGCCGGGGAACCCGCCGTTCGCGGCGGCCTGGACGGGCTTGCCGCGCGCCACGTTGCCGGTCGGCGGCGCGGTCGTGGTCGTGGTCGTGGTGGTCGGGGTGCCGGCGTAGACCTCCAGTTCGGCGAGCTGGGCGGCGGGCCAGGCGGTGTTGCCGGTGAACGTCAGCCGCAGGTGGCGGTGGGCGCCCGACACCGGGATGCCGGCCTGGTTGCCGGTCGCGGGGTCGAACCGGACCGCGGTGGGCGCGACGACCTGCGTGAAGCTGCCGCCGTCCGTGCTGCCCGACACGCTCACCGTCTGGGTGCGGGCCTCCCACGCGGAGGGCGGCGGCAGCTTGAGCACCAGGCGGCTGACCGCCTCGGCCCGTCCCAGGTCGACGGTCAACGCCTGCGGGAACTGGTTGTTCGCGCTCTCCCAGTAGGTGTTCGCGTCGCCGTCCACGGCGTTGCCCGCGGGGAACCCGCCGTTGGCGGTGGACGCGCTGACCGCCTTGCCCCTGGCCAGGTTGCCGCCCGGCGGGACGGTCGTGGTCGTCGTGGTGGTGGTCGTCGTGGTCGTGGTGCTGGTCGGCGGCGTGGTGGGGTCGGTGTAGATCGGGTCCGGCCACGGGCCGCAGTAGGCCGGGCCGTCCCAGCCGGAGTTGCCCGCGCCCCTGGTGATCTGGAACGCGTTCTCGCCCAGGCAGCTGTAGACGCCCGCCCGGCCGAGGCCGGTGGCGGTGACGTTGGTGAACGACGCCGAGCCCGGCGACTGGAGCTGGATGCCGAACGTGCCCGCGCCGTTGATGCGCACGCCGTTGAAGTGGACGTTGGTGATCGTGCCGCTGATGAACTGGATGGCCTCGTAGTTGCTGTCGATCAGGTCGGTGTCGGTGACGTCGATCCGGCCGTTCATCGCGCCGTCGCGGGCGTCGAACCACAGCGCGCCCACGCCGAACTGCCAGTTCGAGTCGAGCACGCCCGCGCGCAGCGTGGTGTTCTTCGACAGGGTGGTCGTGCCGGACAGGGGCACCGAGGAGAAGCGGTTGCCGACGTGGATGCCGCCGCCCTGGTCCTGGGTGTCGGCCACGACGTTCTCGGTGACCACGTTGTCCCGGCCGCCGTAGATCGCGATGCCGTTGGCCTTCATCGGCACGACCACCGTGTTGCGGCGGATCGTGTTGCCGTGGTCCGCCTGCTGCTCGGACCAGAACGCGATGCCGTCGTCGCTGATGTTGCGGAACAGGTTGTGCTCGATGAGCACGTCGCTGATGCCGCGGTGCAGGTTCATGCCGTCGGCGAGCTGGTCGACGACCTTGTTGTTCCGGATGGTCAGCCCGCTGAACGGGCCGTCCAGCCACAGGCCGACCTTGGTGTGCTGGAGGAACATGCCGGAGATCACCGACCCGCCGCCCAGCGCGCCGCCGATGGCGTTGGTCTGGTCGCAGTCCACGCGGTTGGTGACCTCGCCGATGATCGCGAAGTCGTGCAGGCCGACGCGCGTGCTCACGCCGCTGTTGCCGCCCTGGCCGCAGCTCGACGGCTCGCCGAGGCCGTAGAAGCCGACCCGGTCGCCGGTGACCACGCTGTGCCAGTGGCCCGCGCCGCGGACGGTGACCTGGTCGACGGTGATGTGCTTGGTGACGATGAACCGCCCGGCCGGGATCCACACCTCGCGGCCGGACGCCCTCGCGGCGGCGACGGCGGCGTCGAAGGCGGCGCTGTCGTTCGTGCCGTCGTTCGGGGTGGCGCCGTGCTCGGTGACGGAGACGGAGTTCGCGGGCCGCCCGGCCGGCGGCGCGACCAGCTCGAAGTCGGCCAGGTCGATGGTGTAGGACGGCGCGGTGTCGCCGGCGTCGATCTGGAGCCTGACCTTCGCGCCGGCGGCGAGCGTGCGGGGGAACAGGGCGCGGGTGGAGTCGTAGAGGTGGTGCGGCCTGCCCTGGTTCGGGTCGTTGGCGTAGGGGTAGCCGCCGTAGCGCCAGGCGTACTTCGAGGTCATCGTGAGGCTGCCGGTCTTGGCGCCGTCGAGGTAGAGCGAGAGCGGCGCGGTGATGCCCGCGCCGCCGTTGCCGTCCGGGATGCTGTACCGGACGTCGATGGAGTTGGCGGGCTCGGTCAGGGTGAACTCGACGTACTTGCCCTGTCCGGACAGCGTCACGGCGCGGCGGCCGGACGCCTCGCCCTCCAGCGTGCCCTGGCGGCGGCCGGGGCCGATCCGGGTGCCGTTCGTGGCGGCGGTCTCGGCCTCGTGCTCGACGAACGGCACGTCCGCGCCCCGGCCGGGGACGTCGAACGGCGACGTGGCGGCCGCGGCCGCGACCTGGGCGGCGACCTCGCCGGGTGCGGCGGCGACGGTGATCGCGGTGAGCAGGGACGTGGCCACCGCCGCCGCGCCGAGCGCCAGGGGACGCCGGTGGGTGGGGTCGACTCGCATGGGTTCAGCCCTTCGTTGGACGGGACCTCGAACTGCGGCAGGGAAGTCTCGGGGGTGTGGCGTGGCGCACACCATAAGCAGCCCGGACGAGTCACCGCAAGATGTCTACGAGTTCACGCAAAAACACGACTGAGTTGGCGCTGGCTTGCATGCAGCGGTTTCACCACGCCGACAACGGACATGGCCAGCACGTTCAGGGGATCGTCGCCGCGCGGGACGACGTGGCGTCGCAATCCGCTTGCTGCGGCTTGCGTTCGGTTGCGGTCAGTAGGCGCCGCTCAGCTTGCGGTGGTCCCAGGACACGACCGAGGTCGGCGCGAACCGCAGCCCCACCCGCTTCGCCGCCTGCGCGGCCACGAACGCGTCCAGCTCCGGACCGCTGTGGCCGGAGTACCGGGCCGCCACCGCCGCGCCGATGCGGGCGACCTCGGCCGGCTCCTCGACCAGCCGCACGTCGCACTCCATGACCACGCCGCGCAGCCGGTCGTAGGTCTCCCCCGCCTCGAACTGCAACGTCGCCTCGGGCCTGCGGCGCAGGTTCGCCACCTTCTGCGATGCCCGGTACGTCCAGCCGACCGGTTCGCCGTCCTCCACCACGTACCACAGCGGCACGAGGTGCGGCCTGCCGTTCGGCCCGATCGTGGCCACCGTGACGACGCGCCGCTCCTCCAGGAACGCGCGCACCTCGTCGGTCGTCATCGTGATCAGGGCGCGGCGCGACATGGCCTCAGGATAGGCGGCTGTCCTCACGCGACACCGCGGCGGCGGGTCCGGCGGTCAGGTCGCCGACGACCCCGGCCTCCAGCAGCTCCAGGAACACGTCCACGAGCGCCGGGTCGAACCGCGCGCCGCGGCCCGCCCGCAGCTCGCGCACGGCCTGCTCGTGCGTGAGCGCCCGCCGGTGCGGCCGGTCGGCGCGCATCGCGGCCCACGCGTCGCACACGGACAGGATCCGCGCCTCGATCCGGATGGAGTCGCGGGTCAGGCCGTTCGGGTAGCCCGCGCCGTCCCACCGCTCGTGGTGCTGGCGGATCACCTCGGCGACCTCGCCGTGGTCGGGCAGCACGCTCACCATCCGGGCCCCGCTGTCGGGGTGCTCGTGCAGCAGGTGCCACTGCTGGTCGGTGAGCGGGCCGGACTCGGTGAGCAGGTCGTCGGGCAGCACGATCATGCCCACGTCGAGCAGCCGGCCGGCGCGGTGGGCGTTGCGGACCTCGGCCGGACCGCGCTTGAGGTGCTCGGCGACGGTCCGCGCCCACTCGGCGATCGCCAGGCTGCGACCGGGGCTCGCCACGCGCAGGTCCACCAGGTCCGCGACCTGGTTCAGGTAGTCCACCGCGACGTCCTCCCGGTGTTCGGTGAGCGATGTGCCACCGGCGACCGCCCGGTCCCGGCCCAGGTCCTTGGCCAGGTACAGCGCGCGGTCGGCGGCGGACACCAACGCGGTCGCGCTGCCGTGGTCGGGCGTGAGCGCGGCGGTGCCGGCGGAGAGCGTAACCGTCACCGAACGGCGGCCACTCACGGCGATCGGGTGGTGGGACACGCCGTGCCGCAGCCGTTCCGCGAGGCGGGTCAGGTTCTCCGCGTCCGCCCCGGTCGCGATCAGCGCGAACTCCTCGCCGCCGTACCGGGCGAGCACCCGGCCCTCCCCCGCGACCGCGCGCAGCCGGTTGGCGACCTCGACCAGCACCCGGTCGCCCGCCGGGTGCCCGTACCGGTCGTTGATCGGCTTGAACCGGTCCACGTCCAGCAGCACCACGCCCAGCGGGCTGCCGGCGCGCTTGGCCCGCGCCACCTCGTCGGCCAGGCACGCCTCGAAGTAGCGGCGGCTGCGCAGCCGGGTGAGGCCGTCGGTGATGGCGATCCGGCGCTGGTCCACCACCAGGCCCGCGAGGCGCAGCGCGGTCAGCGCGAACAGCACCGCGCAGCCCGCCGCGATCACCGGCACGTCCCGGCGCTCGCCCTGGGCGTGCTGCACGAGCAGCACCAGCGGTCCGATCAACGCGCCCGCGGCGAGCAGCGCGAGCCGGGGCCAGCTCAGCCGCAGCGCGGGCGGCTCGACCGCCTGCGCCAGCCGGGCCATCGACGGGTGCAGCGCGCACGCGCCCAGCGCCACGTTGCCGACCAGCCAGATCGCGTCCAGGAAGTTGCCCGCCTGGTAGGTCACGTCGAGGCGTTGCAGCACGTAGAGCGTGTCCGCGGTGAGGGTCGCGGCCAGCCAGAAGACGAGCAGGTGGAACGACAGGTCGCGCCGCCCGTCACCGAACATCAGCCGCAGCGCCACCAGCAGCAGCACCAGGTCCATCACCGGGTAAGCCAGCGACACCGCCTCGACCAGCAGCGGCGTGCCGAGGCGGGTCTGCGGGCCGATCACGAACACCCACGACAGCAGGCCCGCGACCACGGTGAGCGACGCCGCGTCGAGCAGGCTGGGCAGGTCGCGCTCGGCGCGGCGCTGCCGGATCAGCATGAGCAGGCCGACGACCACGAGCGGGTAGTGGCCGAGGTAGAAGATGTCGGCGACGGACGGGTAGGACGTCTCGCGCAGCACGTAGTGGGAGGCGTAGAACGTGGTGTCGGCCAGGGCGGCGACGAGCTGCGACACCGCGAGCACGATCCACGGCCGGGCCGGGTCGGGCCGGTTGCGCCGCACGCCCCACCACAGGGCGAGGGCGGCGGACGTGCTCACCGCGCAGTAAATGACCACCCGCAGCGGGATCGTGCCCACGAAGATCGGCACGGTGTAGTAGGCGACGACCAGCACCAGGCCGATAGCCAGGTAACCCATCCACGGCTGATGTTGTTTTCCGATCGGGATTCCGCGGTTTTCGACCGAGGTGACTCCGGCGACACGCAAACCGGGCTCTCCCTACTGAGGCGATGCTGACGTGCGACAAGGCGGGGTCATGAGACCCGCAAACAGGGGCCACGTCAATCCCCCGTTGCCGAGTCTTCATCACCCAACCGCAAGTGTGCGGAGTCGGCAAGTTCTCTACAGTGGCTATTCGCCCGTGGCGGGCGGACCGGGCCGGTGGAACGGGGGAACGATGGCGGAGGACGCGAAGGCCCTGCTGGCGCGCGTGCGGGCGGAGGTGCAGGCCGGGGGCGGGACGAACCGGCTGGTGCCGCTGATCGCGTCCGGCGGGGCTCCGATGGGCGCGTTGCGGGCGCTGGCGGCCGAGGAGGACCGGATCGTGCGGAGCGACTGGCGAGCGTTCCTCACCTTCGCCGCGCAGTCGACCGGGCCGGCGCAGCGGGAGTTCTTCGCGGCGGTCGCCGGCGGCGAGGGCCTGGCGTTGGCCAAACTGTCCGATTTCGCCGCGGCGTGCGGCCTGACCCCGCAGGACGTGGCCGCCTACCGGCCGTTGCCGGGGTGCCAGGCATATCCGTCGTACGTGGCCAGGCTGGCGTTGGACGGCAATCCGCACGACGCGCTCCTCGTGATTCTGGCGAACTTCGCGGAATGGGGCGGCTATTGCGCGACGATCGCCACCGCGCTGCGCGAGCACTACGGTTTCGACGACGCCGGGTGCACGTTCTTCGACTTCTTCGCCGAACCCGCGCCCGAGTTGGACGCCCTGGGCCTGCGCGCGCTGGACGAAGTCCTGGCCACGGGCTGGACCCCGACCGCCGCCCTGCCCTCCGCCCACCTGCTGCACGCGTACGAGCTGATGTTCTGGAACACCCTGCCCACCACCCCCTGACCCGCGTGTCGAACCTCCGCGTCCCGCGCGTCGAACCTCCAGGACCACCGAGTTCTACGTTCAGGCACCCCGATCCGTTCAACGCGGGACCCCGAGCGTTCGACACCCGGCAGCCGGAGGTGGAGCCCGGGTCCCGTGCCGTCGGCGGGGCCGCTTCCGGCACGCCCATGATCGAATCGGCACCGGGGGCTCGGAGTACGCTGGTCAAAGCTTCATCGACGACGATGGATCGCTGGATGACGGCAAGGATCCATAGTGAAGATGGGTGGTGCCCTCGTGGACCAGTCGTCCATCGGTGCCCGCATCAGGCGGTTGCGCGGCGACACGATGACCCAGCGGGAGTTGGCGGAGCGGTCCGGTGTGTCCCTCTCCCTGGTTCGGGCGCTCGAACAGGAACAACGGCTCACCGCGTCGATCTCGACCCTGCACAGGCTTGCCCGCGCCCTCGACACCGACCCGGGGACGTTGCTGGGCAAGACCACGAACATCCCCGGCACGCCGGAGACCGGCGTCATGGCCATCCGGCGGGCGTTGACCCCGGTCGATGACCTGCTCGGCGAACCCGTGCTCGACGGCGATGCGCTCGAGACCCGGGAGGCGCGCCGACTGGTGGAGTACGGGTGGGGCCTGTACTGGTCGGGCCGCTACGACATGTTGACCGCGCTTCTGCCGTCCGCACTGCTGCAGCTCCGGGCGACCGCCCACGCGGCACCGAGGCTGGACCAGGCCGGTGCGTCGGAATCACTGGCCCGCGGCTACTGGCTGGCGGCGTGCTCGTTGGTTCACCTTGGGCAGCAAGAGGCAGCATGGTTGGCGATCCGACACGCCCTGGACGCGGCGAGGGGTGGGGCCGACGCGTTGCTGGACGCGGTGCTGCGTGGTTCTGTGGCTTGGCAGCTGTTGGTGCAGGGGCGCTATGGCGAAGCTGAGCGGGTGGCGGTGAAGGCTGCGGAAGCGATCGAGCCCGGACAGGGCGTGTCACCCGGGCATCTGTCGGTGTACGGGTCGCTACTGCTCTCGGGGGCGACCTCGGCGGGTCGGGACGGCAACGGCATTCGGGCGCGCGAACTGCTGGACGAGGCAGCGGTGATGGCCGACCGAAACGGCGTGGACCGGACCGATTACGAGAGCCCTTTCGGGCCTGCGCAGGTGACCATGCAGCGGGTCGACGTGGCAGTGGTGACCGAGGAATACGGGCAGGCCGTCGAGTTGGCGGAGGAAATGCCGCGGGACGCCGCGTTGCCGCTGGCGGCACGAGCACGGCACCTGACGGACGTGGCGTTCGCACTGGCGCACACGGGGCAGGTTCAGCGGGCGCGCGACGCCTTGCTCACCGTCGAGCAGATGGCTCCGGCGTGGATCAAGTACCAGACGCTGCCGCGGCAGGTGGCCGCCGAGTTGGTACGGCGCGATCACGACTCGACCTTGAGGAGCCTCGCACGGCGGCTCGGCGTCACCGCTACGTAGTGGTGTTCGTTCGATCGGGTAGTACCACGCCTTGTGGTACTACCTAGAGCTGCCCTTTCACGAAGATCTACCCGTCTGACGACGGGAGAATCTGTCGTGTTGCACCTGCCGATTCCCTGCCCATGGGAAGGCTGGTGTCTCCTGTCGATCGCGCCGTACCACTGTGATTGAGGAGATCGTGAACGTCGAGGAGAAGCGGCCGCCCGTCCGGTCGAGCAGTGCGCACAGCCGGGAGTTGGGGGCGGAGTTGCGCCTTGCCCGTCGGCGGACGGGGATGTCGTCGGGCCAGACGGCGGAGGCGATGGAGTGGTCGTTGGGCAAGCTCTCCAAGCTGGAGACGGGCAGTCGTGGGACGAGCGTGGTGGACATCGCCACGTTGTTGGGGCGGTACGGGACGGACAGGGCGACCCGTGAGCGGATCGTCGCGGTCGCGGCCGAGTCGGACACCGGCAGTTTCCTGCGTCGGCACGACGGAGCGCCGGACGAGTTGGTGGCGTTGTCGGTGCACGAGTCGATCGCCCGCACCGTCACCGCGTACGAGCCGGTGGTCGTCCCTGCCCTGTTGCAGACCGAGGGCTACGCCTTGGCCCTGACCGGTAGCCCGGAGACCGCCCAGGCCCGGATGCGCCGCCGGCAGCCGGTGCGGCGGCCCGTGCGGGAGTCGGTGTTCTTCCTGCACGAGGTCGCGCTGCAACTGTCCGTCGGCACGCCGCAGGTCATGCACGAGCAGATGTTGCACCTGATCCTGGTGTCCGGTTGGCACGACACCCGCGTCCGCGTCGTCCCCCGAACCCGTACCCTGCACCCGGCGCTGCGCCTGCCCGCGACCCTGTTGACGTTCGAGGACCCGGTCACGCCGGTGGTGTACGTGGAGACCGACGCCGCGACCGTGTTCCACGACGACCGCCCGATCGTGGAGGCGTACCGGGAGAAGCTGCGCCGGCTCGACAGGCTCGCGCTCGGCGTCGAGGAGTCGCGCGCGGTGTTGGCCCGCTGGGCGACCGTCCACGAGCGCCAGGCCGCCTGACCGGGGCACCGACCGTCGTGGATCCGCCAACGCGGTACCCGAGCGGTAGGCACGACAGGCGTCCGCGAGCGTTGAACTCGGGGTGCGTGAACGGTGGACTCTCGCGTTGTGAACGTAGGACTCACGAGGTCGGGGGCCAGTGCTCGGGCAGGGCGGGGCGGCCGAAGAGGTAGCCCTGGGCGTAGGCGCAGCCGGCGTTGCGCAGCCAGTCGGCCTGGGCCTGGGTCTCGATGCCCTCGGCGACGGTGTGCGCGCCCAGGACGTCGGCCAAGTCGATGATGCACCGCACGACGCCCGCGGTGCGGCCGGTGTCGGAGAGGGCGGCGGTGAACGAGCGGTCGATCTTGACCACGTCGAACGGGTAGCGCTGGAGGTAGCTCAGGGACGAGTAGCCCGTGCCGAAGTCGTCCAGCGCGACCCGCACCCCGGTCTCCCGCACGTCCATCAGCCCGCGCATCGCCGCGCCGTCGGCCCACACCGACTCGGTCACCTCGATGGTCAGCCGCTGCGGCGGCAGGCCGGTCGTCTTCAGCACCCGGTCCAGCGACGGCAGGAACGCGGGCGCGGACAGCTGCCGGGTGGACACGTTCACCGTCACGCCGATCGCCCGGCCCTGCTGGTGCCACCGCATCGCCTGCTCGCACGCGCCGGCCAGCACCTTGTTGCCCAGCGGCACGATCAGCCCGGTCTCCTCGGCCAGCTCGATGAACTCGCCGGGCCCGAGCAGCCCGTGCCCCGGCCGCTGCCACCGCACCAGCGCCTCCGCGCCCGCCGTCGTGGACGTCGCCAGGTCCACGATGGGCTGGTAGTGCAGGACCAGCTGCCCGTCGGTCACGGCCGTGCGCAGGTCGGCCTTGTCGCGCTGCCGGGCCAGCACCCGCTCGCCCATCTCCGGCCGGAACAGCCGGATCCGGCCGCCGCCCTCCCGCTTGGCCACGTACATCGCGGTGTCCGCGTCGCGCAGCAGCTCCGCCGTGCCGACCCCGGGTGACGACACGGCGATGCCGACGCTGGCCCGGATCACGGTCTCGTGGCCCAGCCCGGCCAGCGGCCGGGCCAGCTCCGACAGGATGCGGGTGGCCAGCCGCGCCGACTCGCGCACGTCGTGGCCGGGGGCGAGCACGGCGAACTCGTCGCCGCCCAGCCGCGCGCCGGTGGCGACCGGTCCCACGGCCCGGCTGATCCGCTCCGCCGCCGACACCAGGTACCAGTCGCCCGCCTCGTGGCCCTCGGCGTCGTTGACCTCCTTGAACCCGTCGAGGTCGATCACCAGCAGGCCGACCGCCTCGCCGGCCCGCAACGCCTCGTCCACCAGGTGCAGGAAGTGGGCGCGCCCGGCGAGCCCGGTCAGCTCGTCCCGCTCGGCCCGGGTGCGCAGCGCGTCCTCCAGCTCACGGCGCTTGCTCACGTCCAGCGCGGTGACCAGGGTGTGCCGCTCGGAGACGTGCTCGACCGGCACGGCGTGCACCGCCAGCACCCCGGTCGACCCGTCCGCGCGCGTCACGGGCACCTCCACCGCCTCGTCGGCCGAGCGGCAGCCGCGCGCGCAGTCGGTGATGTCCGGCCCGTGCGGGCACGGCACGCGTCCCGGCTCCGCCGCGGGCCACGCCAGCAGCTCGCGCGCCCGGTCGTTGTGCAGCCGGGGCGCGCCCTCGGCGTCGACCAGCACCAGGCCCACCGGGCTGGCCCGCACCACGGCCTCGACGGTGCGGTGGGCGTCCTCCACCAACCGCGCCGAGCGGGTCGTCTCGTGCAACGCCATCGCGGCGACCGCCAGGCCCACCAACGGCATCACGACGGACGTGATGAGCGGACCCGTCACGGCCACCGGCGTGACCGTGATCCACACCGCGAAGCCGGTGAGGTACCCCAGCAGCGCCGGCACCGCGCGCAGCGGGAACGCCTCGCTGTCGCCGCGCAGCGCCCGCCGCACCGTCACCGCGAACAGGAAGCCGATGACGGGCTGCGGGTTGGGCAGCACGAACACCGCGCCGTGGGCGATCGCGCACTCCGCCAGCGCGACGAGCCAGCTGTCCCGCTTCGGCCGCAGCCACCACGACGCCACGATCAGGGGCACCAGGGCGGCGAGCACCAGGCGGCCGGGTCCGACGCCGACGAAGTACAGCTGGAGCCCGAAGGCGACGCACGTGATCCAGGAGTAGCCCTCCGTCAACCACGTGATCCAGCGCAGCGCGGGCTGGCCCGGTGACGAGAGCGGGTCGTCCACCACGGTGCGGGTCGGACGTGCCACGCCCCGTTACCCCCAAGTCGAACGGCGTTCGGCTGAACAGGAGATCGAACTATCCATACCGCCGTTCGGCTTCTCAACCGCCATTCGGGTGAGTCCACTATGGACCGCGCGGCGGCGGTCAGGACCCGGGGGTGGACCCCTCCGGCGGGTCGCTGTCGGGCAGCGGGTCCGGGGTGGCCTCGGCGAGGTCGGCCGCCTCGGCCTTGGCCTCGTCGATCGTGCGCTGCGTCCGCGCCAGGCGCTCGTCCTCCTCGGGCGTCTCGACCGGGAAGTCCTCGGGCGAGTGGATCTCGCGTTCGTGCTCGTCAGCCATGCGACCGGGGTTTCCGCTCGCCGCGGCGGCAAACTTGGAGCCCGGCCGCGCCGCGGGTACCGTCGATAAGAGCCCGCTGGTTCGTAAAGCCGCCGAGGAGATCCGATGTCGACCACGACCGCGCCGCCACGTCCGTCCGCGCGGCGACGTGTGATCTTCACGACGGTGTTGCTGACCGTGACCGCGCTGCTCTTCTGGGTGCCGTGGACGGGCCTGCTCACGCCGGGCGCGCGGTGGCCGTGGCCGGTGCAGCTCGTCGGCACGGCGTTCTTCGTCGCCACGTCGGTGGCGTTCCCGTTGCTGCTGGTCCGCGCCCACGGTCGCCGCCGCTCCGACCGGGCGTCCCGCGTCGCGCACCTCGTGCTGGGCGTCGCCTGGGTGTTCTTCGCCTGGACCCTGATCGGCCACGTGCTGCGGCTGGTGCTGGCGGTCGCGGGCGTGGAGAACCCGTTCCGCGCCCGGCTGCTCGCGGTGGCGCTGCTCGTGGTCGGCGTCGGGCTGGTCGCGCACGGCACCCGGGAGGCCCGCCGGGTGCCGCGGGTGAAGCGGACCGACGTGGTGCTCCCCCGCCTGGACCCGGCGTTCGACGGCCTCGCCGTCGCGGTGCTCGCGGACACCCACTACGGCGCGATCGACCGCACGAAGTGGTCCGAGGGCACGGTCGCGGCGGTCAACGCGCTCGACCCGGACGTCGTCGTGCACGTCGGCGACATCGCGGACGGCACGGTGGCGCAACGCCGCGGCCAGGCCGCCGCGCTGGGCGACGTGCGGGCGCGGCACCGGTTCTACGTGTCGGGCAACCATGAGTACATCTCCAACGCGCAGGCGTGGCTGGACCACATGGCCGAGCTGGGCTGGACGAGCCTGCACAACCAGCACCGGGTGCTGGAGCGCGGTGGCGCGCGGCTGGTGTTCGCGGGCGTGGACGACGTCACCGGCGCGCACTCGGGCGAGGCCGGGCACGGCGCGGACCTCGACGCGGCGTTGGCCGGCACGCGCCCCGACGACCCGGTGGTGCTGCTGGCGCACCAGCCGAGCGAGATCGGCAAGGCGGTGGCGGCCGGGGTCGACCTCCAGCTGTCCGGGCACACGCACGGCGGCCAGATCTGGCCGTTCCACCTGCTGGTGCGGTTGCAGCAGCCGGTGCTGGCGGGGTTGAGCCGGCACGGCGAGCGCACCCGGCTCTACACCAGCCGCGGGGCCGGGTTCTGGGGTCCGCCGCTGCGGGTCTTCGCGCCGAGTGAAATTTCCCTGCTCACGCTGCGGGCGGCCGACCGGGCATGATCGGCCCGTGGACGTTCTGGTGGTGGGTGCGAGCGGGTTGATCGGGCGGCACGTCGTCGCACGGCTGCGGGCGGGAGGGCACGGGGCGACCTCCGTCGCCCGGACCGCGCGGGACGGCGTCGACCACGTCCTCGACGCGACGACGGCTGCGGAGGCGGACTTCCGGGCGGTGCTCGCGGGCCACAACGGCGTGGTGTTCGCGGCGGGCGCGGACGACCGGGAGGTGCCGGGCAAGCCGGCGTACCCGGTGTTCCACCGCGGCAACGTCGCGCCGGTCGTGCGGCTGCTCACCGCCGCGCGCGAGGAAGGGCTGACCCGGGCCGCGGTGCTGGGGTCGTACTACACCCACTTCCACCGCCTGCACCCCGAGTGGCGGCTCGCCGAACGCCACCCCTACATCCGCAGCCGGGTCGAGCAGGCACGGGCGGGCCGGGAGGCCGCCGGGCCGGACCTGCCGGTGGCGGTGCTGGAGCTGCCGTTCGTGTTCGGCCGGGCGGGCGACCGGCTGCCGAACTGGGCCGGACCGCTGGACCGGTGGGTCAGGTCCCGGTCGCCCCTGCTCGCGCCGCCCGGCGGCAGCGCCGCCACGTCGGCCGCGCAGGTGGCCGGGCACGTGGTCGACGTGCTGGAGCGGGCGTCCGGGGAAGACCTCGCGGTGGCCACCGAGAACCTGACGTGGCGGGACATGATCGGCCGGATCGCGTCCGCCGCGGGTCACCCGCGCGCGGTGCGCGGGGTGCCGGGCGCGGTGGCGCGGGCGGCGTTGCGGCTCACCGGCCTGGCGCACGCGGCACGGGGCAGGCAGGCCGGGATCGACCCGGCGCACGCCGACGTCCTGCTGCTGCGGGAGCTGTTCGTGCCGCCGTCGGGGCCGGGGTCGCTGGACGACGCGATCGCCGAGACGTTCCCCCGGGACTAGCGGAGCGGCCGCGTCGTGGGCAGCGGCCGGGGGCGCCGGCGTCCCCCACGACTCGCCAAAACGCCCACGCCGCGGCGGGAACCACCGGCGGAACGCCGTCTTTCGCCCGCAGCGGAAACACCGACCCGCAGCGACGGGCAGGCGTCAGGATGACCGGTATGGCCGACATCCTCCCCTTCCACCACAAGCACGCCCCCGCGCCGGAGCGCGAGCCGGACCCGCTGTGGCGCGAGGCGCTGGGCCGGAGCCTGCGGGCGGCCAGGGAGGAGCGCGGGAGCCGCCTCGTGGACGTCGCGGAGCGGGCCGGGATCTCGCCCCAGTACCTCTCCGAGATCGAACGCGGGCGCAAGGAGCCCTCCAGCGAGATGATCGCCGCCGTCACCGGCGCGCTCGGCGTCGACCTGGCCGACCTGCTCGTCGGCATCGCCGGCCACGTCCGCCGCGGCCGCGGCACGGGTTCCGCGGTCGGCCGCCGCCCCGCGGGACCCGTGCTCCTGGCCGCCTGAGGTCCCCCTCCTCAGGCCCGGTGGTCGAGGACGTGGTCCGCCAGGCCGTACGCGACCGCGCCCGCCGCGTCGAACACGCGGTCCCGGTCGGTGTCGTGCCGCAGCTGCGCGATGTCGCGGCCGGTGTGCGCGGAGAGGATCTCCTCCAGCTGGCTGCGCACCCGCACCACCTCGTCGGCCTGGAGGATCAGGTCCGGGATGGCGCCGCGGCCCTGGGCCGCCGGCTGGTGCAGCACCACCCTGGTGTGGGGCAGCACGAAGCGGTGCCCGGCCTCCCCCGCGGCCAGCAGCACCGCGCCGGCCGCGACCGCCTGGCCGACGCACGTCGTCGTCACCGGCGCCTTGATGTAGCGCATGGTGTCGTACAGCGCGAGCATCGCGGACGGGTCGCCGCCCTCGCTGTTGATGTAGAGGCTGATCTCCCGGTCCGGGTTGTCCGCCTCCAGGTGCAGCAGCTGGGCGATGAGCGCGTTGGCCACGCCGGAGTCGATCGCGGTGCCGAGGTAGACGATCCGCTCCGACAGCAGGTGCGAGTAGACGTCCATGACCCGCTCGCCGTTCGTGCTGCGGGTGATGACGTTGGGGATGGTGTAGGTGCTCACGCGCGCGCCCCCGTCCTCGGGCCGAGGCCCAGTTCGCGCGTGCGCAACGGCAGCACCTGGCCCAGCTCGCCGACGATGTGGTCGATGAAGCCGTAGTCGAGCGCCTGTCGGGCGGTGAACCAGCGGTCGTGCAGGGAGTCGGCGAAGATCCGCTCGAGCGGCTGCCCGGTGTCCTCCGCGATGAGCCGCAGCACGGTGTCCCGGGTGTGCCGCAGGTCGTCCGCCTGCACCTGCACCTCGACCGCCGACCCGGCGATGCCCGCCGAGCCCTGGTGCATCAGGACCCGGGCGTGCGGCAGGGCGAAGCGCTTGCCCGGCGTGCCCGCCGACAGCAGGAACTGGCCCGCGCTGCACGCCAGCCCCAGCGCCAGCGTGCTCACGTCGCACGGCACGAGCCGCATCACGTCCCGGATCGCCAGCATCGCGGGCACCGAGCCGCCCGGCGAGTGGATCCACAGCGCGATGTCCTTGCCGGGGTCCTCGGCGGCGAGGGACAGCATCTGGGTGGCGAGCACCGTGCCGTTGTCGTCGTCGAGGCCACCGTCGAGCACCAGCACCCGTTGACCGAGGAACCGCTCTCGCAGCCGGTGGTCGAACAGCGGCTGCCTCTCGTTGTTCGTCATGCCCCCGACGATGCCGACCGGCCGACATCGTCGGCCGCCCGTGCTGCTGTGGGCGGATCAGCCCACAGCGGACCGGTCCCTCGCGGGACCTTCAGTACGCGCGCCGGCCGGAGGCAGGCGGCTCGTAGTCGTAGTCGTCGTCCGGCACGTCGAACGGCAACGGGCGGTTGGTCCACGAGTCGACGACCACGACGATCCCCGCGCCGATGATGACGACGACGCCGACCCACGCCAGGCCACCCCAGATCAGGATCCCCCCGATCAGCGTCAGCGGCAGGACCATGAACAGGCAGAACGGGTCCACCCGCCCGAACTGCCGCCGTCCTCCGGAACTCGCCATCTACGCCCTCCCAGTCAAGCGCCTCGCCGGGTGAACTTACGCGACCCGGTCCGGGCGGGTGACAGCCGGGCGGTCACGCACCGCGTTGTTCGCGGCCCGGGTAGCGGCCCTGCGCGCGTTCCGCGACGGTGGCGACCACGGCCAGGACGACCATGCCGGCGCCGAGGCCCAGGTGCAGCAGGTTGTCGGCCGGGTTGACCGGGACGAAGTTCGCCGCGCCGCCGTCGTGGTCCATCGAGTGCACGACCGACCCGTAGATCCACAGCAGCAGGTAGGCGAACCCGCCGACGACCAGGAACGCCCGGGCGGCTCCCCTGGTCGCGGCGGCCGCGATCCCCGCCACGCCGAACAGCAGGTGCACGATGTTGTGCAGCACGGAGACCTGGAAGACGCCGAACAGCATCGCCTCGGAGTGCGGGCCGGCGAAGCCGATCCCGCCGAGGTCGCCCGTCACGCCCGGCACGAAACCCAGGATGCCCACCAGCAGGAACACCACGCCCACGAACAGCGAGAGGCCCTGGACGGGGCGACGGCGGGCGCCGACGCGTTCGGTCGAGGTCGTCATGGCAGTCCTCCGATCGGCTGGTGCCGCTGGCGTACCCGGAGCGGGCCCGGTGAAACCAAGATCACAAGTCCGGGCGGCGGTCGCGCGACCGAGCCCCGCGCACGCCCCGCCCGGATGTGAGTGACCAACCACTCTTTCGCCGATCGGCCTTGACTTCTCGCCGTTTCACGCGCTTGACTCACATGTGAGTGAACAACCACTCATAGAACGAGGAGACGTGATGAGCCAGCAGTCCACCGACCAGGTCCTCGACGTCGTGCTGCCGGGCGCGGTCGAGCCGGACGGCTTCGAGCTGCGCCGCCGGCCGCGGCCCGTGCCGGGACCGGGGAAGGCCCTGGTCCGGGTCGAGGCGACCGGGGTGTCGTTCGCGGAGCAGCAGATGCGCCGCGCGAAGTACTACGACCAGCCGCCGTTCCCGTTCGTGCCCGGCTACGACCTCGTCGGCACGGTCGCCGAAGTGGGTCCCGGGGTGGACGCGGCGCTGGTCGGCGGGCGGTTCGCCGCGCTGACCAAGGTCGGCGGGTGGACGAGCCACGCGCTGGTGGACGCGGCGGACCTCGTGCCGGTGCCGGCCGGCGTGGACCCGGCGGAGGCGGAGGCGGTCGTGGTCAACGGGCTGACCGCGTGGCGGATGCTGCACGACGTGGCGAAGGTCGCCGCGGGCGCGACCGTGCTGGTGCACGGCGCGAACGGCGGTGTCGGCTCGACCCTGGTGCAGCTCGCCCGGCTGGCCGGCGTCCGGGTCATCGGCACCGCGTCGCCCCGCCACCACGACGCGGTGCGCGCGCTCGGCGCGATCCCGGTCGACTACCGCGACGCCGACCTGCCCGCGACGGTCCGCGCCCTCGCGGCGGGCGGGGTGGACGCGGTGTTCGACCACGTCGGCGGGCCGGGCATCGTCGACTCCTACCGGGTGCTCGCCCCACGCGGCACGCTCGTCGCCTACGGCACCGCGTCCACCCGCGACCACCGGGGCTCGGCGCGGTGGCCGGTGCTGAAGCTGTTCGTCCGCCTGGCGTGGTGGAACGCCCTGCCCAACGGGCGCGGCGCGACGTTCTTCAACATCTGGGCGGGCCGGCGCAACGCCGCGCGGTTCCGCGCCCGCCTCGCCCACGACCTCGGCGCGGTCCTCGCGCTGCTGGCCGACGGTTCCCTGCGCCCGCAGGTGGCCGCGCGCGTGCCGCTGGAACGGGTCGCGGACGCGGTGCGGCTGGCCGAGTCGGGCACGGTCACGGGCAAGGTCGTGCTCCTCCCCTGACCCGCCGCTCCCCCCGACCTCCGGTTCCCGCTGACCGCCGTTCCGCCGGCCCGCCGCTCCGTTGACCTGGAGCGCACTCCAGCCGCTAGCGTCCCGACCGGCAACGGCGGAGCGGCAGAACGGAGCGCCACGTGCGACTCGGTGTGCACATCACCCGGTTCAACCAGGCCCCGGCCCGGCTCGGACCCGACCTGGCCGACGCCTGCGCGGCGGCCGAGGAGTCCGGGCTCGGCTGGATCTCGGTGATGGACCACTACTTCCAGATGGAGCACAACGGCGGCGCCGCGGACGCCATGCTGGAGTGCTACGCCACGCTGGGGTTCCTCGCCGCGCACACCTCGACCGTCCGGCTCGGCGCGCTCGTCACGGGTGTCACCTACCGCCACCCCGGCCTGCTGGCCAAGGTCGTGACCACGCTCGACGTGCTGTCGGGCGGCCGGGCGACCCTGGGCATCGGCGCGGCCTGGTACGAGCGGGAGCACGTCGGGCTGGGCGTGCCGTTCCCGCCGTTGGGCGAGCGCTTCGAGCGGTTGGAGGAGGCGCTGCGGATCTGCCGACAGATGTGGGACCCGCGGGACGACGGGCCGTTCGAGGGCAGGCACTACCGCCTGGCCGAGACCCTGTGCGTGCCCGCGCCGGTGAGCACGCCGCACCCGGAGATCATGATCGGCGGCAACGGCGAGCGGAAGACGCTGCGGCTGGTCGCCCGCTACGCCGATGCCTGCAACCTGCTCCTGCGGGGCCCGGACGAGGTGCCGCACAAGCTGGACGTGCTGCGCCGCCACTGCGAGGACGAGGGCCGCGACTTCGCCGACATCCGCAAGACCGTCGTGCACCTGGGCGACATCCCCGACGGCGGCGACGCGCTCGTCGAAGCCCTGTCCCCCTACGCGGACCTGGGCATCGACACGGTCATCCTCGGCGCGCCGGACGGCGACCTGGCCGGGTGGCTGGGCGCGCTCGGCCCGACCGCGCGGCGACTGGCCGAGCTGGGCTGACCGGGTCGGCCGGTCCGCCGACGGGTGGGGCCACCGGGACGATCTTGACGGTCGCCCCGGCACGACCGGGGCCGCCGGCGCCTGGGACAATCGCCCTCCGACGAAGGAGGATGTGTTCAGGTGAGTGCCCACCACCGGGAGGTGCCGTCGCTGCTGGAGAGGATCGCCGCGACGATGTCGGAGGCGATCGGCCGGGTCCGCGAGGACCTGGCGGGCGCGGACCCGGTGGTGCGACGATCCGAGCGCGCCGACTTCCAGTGCAACGCGCCGCTGGCGCTGGCCAAGCGCGTCGGCGCCCGGCCGGGCGACCTGGCCGCCCGGGTGGTGGCGGCCCTCGACGTCGAGGGTGACGGGGTGCTCGCGGCGGTGGAGCCGTCCGGGCCGGGGTTCCTCAACGTCACGGTGACCGGTGACGCGGTCTGGGGCCAGGTCGCCGCCCGGCTGGCGGACGAGCGGCTCGGGGTGGGCGCGCCCGAGCTGGGGCGGCGGGTGGTGGTGGACTACTCCGCGCCCAACATCGCCAAGGAGATGCACGTCGGGCACCTGCGCACGACGATCATCGGCGACAGCCTCGCCCGGGTGGCCGGGTTCCTCGGCGGGGACGTGCTGCGACAGAACCACCTGGGCGACTTCGGCACGCAGTTCGGGATGCTGATCCAGTACCTGGACGAGCACCCGGACGCGGCGTGGCACCACGACGAGCTGGGCGCGGGCGACTCGGCGGTGTCGGCGTTGGACGGCCTGTACCGGGCGGCGCGCGCCGAGTTCGACGCCGACCCGGACTTCGCCGACCGGTCCCGGGCGCGCGTCGTGGCGCTCCAGGCGGGCGACCCGGCCACGGTCGCGGTGTGGCGGGACATCGTGGCGGAGTCGGAGCGGGCGTTCGGCGCGATCTACGACCGGTTGGGCGTGCTGCTCACGCCGGAGGACTCGGTGGGCGAGTCCTTCTACAACCCGATGCTGGCCGACACGGTCGAGGAGCTGGTCGAGGCCGGGCTCGCGGTGGAGAGCGACGGGGCGCTCGTCTTCTACTCGGCGGAGGTGACCGGTCCGGAGGGCCGGCCGGTCACCCTGATGGTGCGCAAGAGGGACGGCGGCTACGGCTACGACACCACGGACCTGGCCACGATCCGCTACCGGCTGCGGGAGCTGAAGGCGAACCGGCTGATCTACGTCACGGACTCGCGCCAGGCGCTGCACTTCCGGCTGGTCTTCGAGGCGGCGCGGCGGGCCGGGTGGCTGACCGACGGCGTGACGGCCGAGCACGCCGCCTACGGCACGATCCTGGGTCCGGACGGGACGCCGTTCAAGACGCGGTCGGGCGGCACGGTGCGGCTGATGGACCTGCTCGACGACGCGGTGGCGCGGGCGCGGGCGGTCGTGGCCGAGAAGAACCCCGACCTCGACCCGGCCGAGCTGGACCGGATCGCCGAGTCGGCGGGCATCGCCGCGGTCAAGTACGCCGACCTGTCGACGTCGCGGGTGAAGGACTACTCCTTCGACGTCGACCGGATGGTGTCGTTCACCGGCAACACCGGCGTGTACCTGCAGTACGCGCACGCCCGGATCAGCTCGATCCTGCGCAACGCGGGCGACGGCGGGGCGGCGGTCGACCGCACCGTGCCGCCGGAGCCGGCCGAACGGGAGCTGGCGCTGGCGCTGGACGGGTACGGCGCGGTCGTCGCGGAGGTCGCGGCCACCCTGGAGCCGCACCGGCTCTGCGGCTACCTGTACGACCTGGCGCGGGCGTTCACCGCGTTCTACGAGTCGTGCCCGGTGCTCAAGGCCGACGAGCCCGTGCGCGGCAACCGGGTGGCGCTGTGCCGGCTGACCGCGCGCACCCTCGGCCACGGCCTGGGCCTGCTGGGGATCGCGGCGCCGGAGCGGATGTAGGGCGACCGGCGCCCGCGCGAGGCGGGCGCCGGGGTCAGCGGGAGACCGGTGCGTCGAGGCCGACCGGGGTCGGCGGGCGTGGCCGCCACAGCGGGTAGGGCACGCCGGTCAGCCGGTTGACCAGGGCCGCCACCGCGAGCAGGAGCACGACGCCGAGCAGGATCTCCGCCAGGTGCAGCGGTGTGCGCAGCATGCCCAGGGCGACGATCAGGGTGGTCGCCCCGGCCGGCGGGTGCGGCAGGCGGGTCCAGGCCATGCCGCCGCACGTGCAGGTCAGGGCGAGCGCGGCGGCTCCGGCGCGCGGCCAGGTCAGGTGGTCGAGGATCGGCGGCGCGTGCCACAGGTCGAACGCGGCCAGCCCCGCCGCGCCCGACAGCACGCCGATCAGGTGGCCGACCACGGTGTTGCGCGGGCTGGCCGCCGGGGCGGTCGGGGTGGCGAACAGCAGGTACGCGGTGGGCCCGAGCGACGGGAACAGCAGGGGTTGGCCGGTGAGCACGGCCAGGGCCGCCATCACCAGGGTGGACACCAGGGCCCCGGCGGCGGGCCGCAGGACCCGGTTCACCGGTCGCCCCAGCCGCGCGGCGCGGGGCGGGAGGCCAGGCGGTCGTCGCGGCTGCGGTAGACGATGTAGGGGCGGACCAGGTAGTGCAGCGGCACGCTGAGCGCGTGCACGAGCCGGCTGAACGGCCACAGCGCGAACAACGCCATCGCGGCGAGCGCGTGCAGTCGGTACGGCAGCGGCACGTCGTGCATCAGGCCGGGGTCGGGGTGCAGCAGCAGGACCCCGCGGACCCACGGCGAGACGGTCTCGCGGTAGTCGTAGCCGCCGCCCATGCCGTTGGTGACCACGGTGGCGGCCATGCCCAGCAGCAGCACCGCCGCCAGCACCGGGAAGGTGATCCGGTCGTCGCGGCCGGTCGCCGCGCGCACGGCCGGTGTGCGCCACCGGCGGTACAGCAGGGCGCCGAGCCCGAGCACGGCGGCCGCGCCGGCCAGGCCGCCCGCGACGAGCGACACCAGGTGGTACTGCTCGTCGTGCACGCCGAGCCACCGGGTCACCGACGCGGGCACGAGCAGGCCGCCGACGTGGCCCGCGAGCACGAACAGGAGTCCGAAGTGGAACAGCGGGCTCGCGATCCGCAGCAGCCGGGACTCGTGGAGCTGGGAGCTGCGGGTGGTCCAGCCGAACCGGTCGTGCCGGTAGCGCCACGCGAGGCCGCCCGCGAACACGGTGATCGTGACGTAGGGCAGCACCGCCCACAGCAGCAGGTCGAGGGTCATCGGGTCGACTCCGGTGGTCGGGTCGGGTAGCCGAGCAGGACGGGTTCGAGCCCGACCCGTTCGACCGGCGGATCGGCGGCGACGGGACGGGCGTCCTCGCGGACCGGCACGGTGGCCAGCACGGCCGCCACGGCGGCGGCGTAGGGCGTGCCGAGGTCGCGCAGGTTGCGGTGCAGCAGTTCCAGCGCCGGCCGGTACCCGGCCAGCGGCCGCAGCTCGCCGGTGAGGGCGGCGAACTCCAGCAGCACGGGCAGGTAGTCGGGCAGCTCGCCGTCGGCGGGCAGGTAGCCGTGGCGGCGGTACTCCTGCTTGAGCGCGGCCAGCGAGCCGCCGCGCCGGCGGGTGTCGCCGTCGGTGTACCAGGTCAGGTGCAGGCTGCGGTCGGCGTTGGTGTCGAACACCTCGACGTAGTGGCGGGCGGCCTCGACGGGCGGGGTGCGGTCGAGGTGGTCGAGCAGCACGGCCAGGCCGGGGTCGGGCGTCTCGGCCAGGCACGCCCGCAGCAGCGGCATCCGCTCGCGCAGCACGTCGTCCGGGTAGTGCAGGCAGTACGACGCCACCTGGTGCCGCACCCTGGTCGCGTCGTTCACGGCCGCTCCCGGTCCAGGGTCGGGAACAGGCCGGCGGGGCGTTCGCCGTCGCGCCAGACGAACAGGTCGGTCCGCCGGTCGCTCATGCCCGGGCCGCCGTCGGTGTCCAGGCTGCACGTGGTGGCGATGCCCTCCAGGTCGTGCGCCTGGCCGACCGCGGCGGTCGGGATCACGTACCGGTCCTCGTACTTGGCCACGGCCAGCAGCCGGTACATCGACTCGACGGAGTCGCCGTCCATGCCGACGCGGCGCGGCCCGGCCGGGTCGGTCGGCTCGCCGAGGTTGACCGAGCGCATGTGCGCCCGCATGGCGGCGAGCCTGCGCAACGCCATCCGCACCGGTTCGGGGTCGCCCGCGGTGAACAGCTCGGCGAGGTAGTCGAGCGGGATGCGCAGGGTGTCGATCGCGCCGAACAGGTTGTCCGCGGACTCGCCGTCGAAGCCGGTGCCGGCGAGCGCGTCGACCACCGGCGACAGCGGCGGCACGTACCAGACCATCGGCATGGTCCGGTACTCCGGGTGCAGCGGCAACGCGACGCGGTAGCGGCAGATCAGCTCGTGCACCGGGGAGCGCTGCGCCGCGGCGATCCACTCGTGGGCGATGCCCGACTGCTCGGCGGCGCGCACGACGGCGGGGTCGTGCGGGTCGAGGAACACGTCGAGCTGCGCCTGGTAGAGCCGTTTCTCGTCGGGGGTGCTCGCGGCGGCGCCGACCCGGTCGGCGTCGTAGAGCAGCACGCCGATGTAGCGCAGCCGGCCGACGCAGGTCTCCGCGCACACGGTCGGCAGGCCGACCTCCAGCCGCGGGTAGCAGAACGTGCACTTCTCGGCCTTGCCGGTCTTGTGGTTGAAGTACACCTTCTTGTACGGGCAGCCGGACACGCACATCCGCCAGCCCCGGCACCGGTCCTGGTCCACGAGCACGATGCCGTCCTCGGAGCGCTTGTACATCGCGCCGGACGGGCAGGACGCCACGCAGGTGGGGTTGAGGCAGTGCTCGCAGATCCGCGGCAGGTAGAACATGAACGACTGCTCGTAGTCGAAGCGGATCTCGCGGCCCAGCCGCTGCACCACCGGGTCGGCGGGGGCCAGCTCGGGCGCGCCGCCCAGGCTGTCGTCCCAGTTGGGGCCCCAGGTGACGGCGGCCGGCGCGCCGGTGATCGCGGACACCGGCCGGGCGACCGGGGTGTCGTCGCCCAGCGGCGCGTCGGTGAGGGTGCGGTAGTCGTAGGTCCAGGGCTGGTAGTAGTCGTCCAGGTGCGGCAGGTCGGGGTTGGCGAACAGCGACAGCAGCCGGCGCACCCGGCCGCCCGCGGCGGGCACCAGCTTGCCGCGCCGCAGCTTCCACCCGCCGCGCCAGCGGCCCTGGTCCTCGTGGCGGCGCGGGTAGCCCTGGCCGGGCTTGGTCTCGACGTTGTTGAACCAGGCGTACTCCACGCCCTCGCGGTTGGTCCACGTCTGCTTGCAGGTGACCGAGCAGGTGTGGCACCCGATGCACTTGTCCAGGTTCATGACCATGGCCAGCTGCGCCATGACGCGCATCAGTACGTCACCTCCTGGGCGCGCCGGCGCAGCACGGTGACCTCGTCGCGCTGGTTGCCGGTCGGCCCGTAGTAGTTGAGCGCGAAGGAGAGCTGCCCGTACCCGCCGACCAGGTGGGTCGGCTTGATCTGGAGCCGGGTCAGGGAGTTGTGGATGCCGCCGCGCCTGCCGGTCGTCTCGCTCTTGGGCACGTTCACCGTGCGCTCCTGCGCGTGGTAGAGGAACACGGTGCCGGTGGGCATCCGGTGCGACACGATCGCCCGACCGACGACGACGCCGTTGCGGTTGACGGCCTCGACCCAGTCGTTGTCCCGCACGCCGATGGCCGCGGCGTCGGCGGGGCTGACCCAGAACGCCGGGCCGCCGCGGGAGAGCGTCTGCATGATCGGGTTGTCCTGGTACTCGGAGTGGATGGACCACTTCGAGTGCGGGGTGAGGTACCGGACGGTGACCTCGGGGCCGTGGGGGCCGATGCGTGGTTCGCCGAACAGGCGGTGCATGTCCAGCGGCGGCCGGTACACCGGCAGTTGCTCGCCCAGCTCGGCGACCCAGTCGTGGTCGAGGAAGAAGTGCTGGCGGCCGGTGAGCGTGTGCCAGGGCTTGAGCCGCTCGACGTTGATGGTGAACGGCGCGTAGCGGCGGCCGCCGGACTCGTCGCCGGACCACTCGGGGCTGGTGACCACCGACGCGGGGCGGGAGCGGGTGTCGGCGAAGGTGACGCGGTGCGCCCGGTGGTGCTCCACCAGGGGGCGCAGCGGCACGCCGACGCGATCCTCCAGGGCCGAGAAGCCCTCGTCGGCGACGCGGCCGTTGGTGGTGCCGGACAGGGCGAGCACGGCGTCGGCGGCCTTGCGGTCGGTGTCCAACGCGGGCCTGCCCGCCGCCGGTCCGCCGGCCACGACGCCGTTGGACTCGGCGAGCCACGCCACCTCCGGGCCGACCTCGGCCGTCCACCCCTTGGTGGTGACGCCGAGCTTGTCCACCAGCGGCCCCAGGGCGGCGAGCTTGGCCGCGACCGCGGTGTAGTCGCGTTCCACCACGGTGAGCACGGGGAACGTGCGGCCGGGCACGGGGTCGCCGTCGCCGTCGCGCCAGTCGTGCACCACTCCCCCGGGCTGCGCGGTCTCGCCCGGCGTGTCGTGCTGCATCGCGGTGGCGACCAGGTCGCGGCGGGTGCCCAGGTGCGTGGCGGCGAGTTCGCTGAACCGGCGGGCGATGGCGTGGAACGCGTCGAAGTCCGTGCGCGCCTGCCAGGGCGGGTCCACGGCGGCGTTGAACGAGTGCACGAACGGGTGCATGTCCGTGCTGGACAGGTCGTGCTTCTCGTACCAGGTGGCCGCGGGCAGCGTCACGTCCGCGAACAGGGTGGTGCTGGTCATCCGGAAGTCCAGCGCCAGCAGCAGGTCGAGCTTGCCCTCGGGGGACTCGTCGCGCCACCGCACCGAGCGCGGCCGCTGGTCGGGCGGGGTCTGCTCGGCGCGGGGGTTGCCGTCCGCGCCGAGCAGGTGCTTGAGGAAGTACTCGTTGCCCTTGGCCGACGAGCCGAGCAGGTTCGCCCGCCACACGGTCAGCACGCGCGGCCAGTTGGCCGGCGCGTCGGGGTCCTCGCAGGCGAACCCGACCTCGCCAGCGCGCACGCGTGCCACCACGTGCGCGACCGGGTCCTGGCCGGCGGCCTCGGCCTCGTCGCACAGGTCGAGCGGGTTGCGGTCGAAGGTCGGGTAGGACGGCATCCAGCCCAGCCGGGCGGAGGTCGAGAGGCAGTCGGCGACCGTGCGGCCCGCGAGGGAGCCCTTCGCGCCCGGCCAGGTCAGGCCGTCGGCGGTGAGCCGGTCGTAGCGCCACTGGTCGGTGTGGGTGTACCAGTAGCCGGTGCCGATCATCTGGCGCGGCGGCCGGTGCCAGTCCAGCGCGCCCGCGAGGGTGGCCCAGCCGGTGAGCGGGCGCACCTTCTCCTGGCCGACGTAGTGCGCCCAGCCGCCGCCGTTGCGGCCCTGGCAGCCGGTGAGCAGCAGCAGGGTGAGGAACGACCGGTAGACGAGGTCGGAGTGGAACCAGTGGTTCGTGCCCGCCCCCATGACGATCATGCAGCGGCCCTTCGAGCGCACCGCGGTGTCGGCGAACTCGCGGGCGATGCGCGTGGTCCGGGCCGCGGGCACGCCGGTCAGCCGCTCCGCCCACGCGGGGGTGCCGGGGGCGTCGGCGTCGTCGTACCCGGTGGGCCAGTCGCCGGGCAGGCCGGGGCGGCCCACGCCGTACTGCGCGAGCAGCAGGTCGAACACGGTGGTGACGAGGCGGCCCGCGACCCGCCGCACGGGGACGCCCCGGGTGATCGCGCCGGCCTGCCCGTCGGGCGCGTCGAAGCGGGGCAGCAGCACCTCGACCGCGCCGTCCGGTCCGCCTCGCACGGTCAGCGCGGGCGTGACGCCGTGCAGGTCGAGGTTCCACCGGCCGGGTTCGTCGGCCCACCGGAAGCCCAGCGACCCGTTGGGCACGACCGGCTCGTCGCGGTCGGCGTCCAGCACCACGGTCTTCCACCGCGCGCCCGGCGAGGTGTCGCCCAGGTCGGCGGCGGTGAGGAACTTGCCCGGCACCAGGCCTCCGTCGCGCTCCTCCACGGTGACCAGGAACGGCAGGTCGGTGAAGCGCCGGACGTAGTCGGCGAAGAACGGCACCTCCCGTTCGACGAAGCAGTCGCGCAGCACCACGTGCCCCATGGCGACGGCCAGCGCCGCGTCCGTGCCGGGGTGCGGGGCGAGCCACTCGTCGGCGAACTTGGTGGCGTCGGAGTAGTCCGGGGAGCACACCACGACCTTCTGCCCGCGGTAGCGGGCCTCGGTCATGAAGTGCGCGTCCGGGGTGCGGGTCACCGGCACGTTGGAGCCCCACAGCACCAGGTAGGCCGCGTCCCACCAGTCGGCGGACTCCGGCACGTCGGTCTGGTCGCCGAACACCTGCGGCGAGGCGGGCGGCAGGTCGGCGTACCAGTCGTAGAACGACAGCATCGGCGCGCCGATGAGCGCCATGAACCGCGAACCGACCGCGTGGGAGACCATCGACATGGCGGGGATGGGCGAGAACCCCGCGATCCGGTCGGGGCCGTGGGCCTTGATCGTGTGCACGTGCGCGGCCGCGACCATCTCCACCGCCTCGTCCCACGAGACGCGGACCAGGCCGCCCTTGCCGCGGGCGCGCTGGTAGGCGCGGCGCTTGACCGGGTCGTCCACGACGGACGCCCAGGCGGCCACCGGGTCGTCGTGCCGCCTGCGGGCCTCGCGGTACATCTCCACGAGCACGCCGCGCGCGTACGGGTAGCGCACCCGCAGCGGCGAGTAGGTGTACCAGGAGAAGGAGGCCCCGCGCGGGCAGCCGCGGGGCTCGTACTCGGGGCGGTCGGGACCGGTGGACGGGTAGTCGGTGTCCTGGGTCTCCCAGGTGATGATGCCGTCCTTGACGAAGACCTGCCACCGGCACGACCCGGTGCAGTTGACGCCGTGCGTGGACGGCACGACCTTGTCGTGGCTCCACCGGTCCCGGTAGAACGCGTCCCCCTCGCGGCCGCCGCGGTGGAAGGCGGCCCGGAGGTCGTCGGAGACGGGGGCCCGCGTCAGGAACCGGCTGGTGGCCAGCAGCACGCCGCCGGCGGGACCACGCGCGGGGCTCTCGTCCCCGGCGCGGTGGAATACCGCGCGCATACGGTCGTTCCTTTCTCGGGAGGTGCCGTTCGGATCGGCGCGAATAAATTCATGTAACTGCGCGTGTCGAACCCATTACAACTTAATGTGATGCGCGTCACACACGTAACGGTCGCTTTACCGTCTCATTTACGGGCATTTGCCGGAACCGGACGAAGCCTTTGCGCGTTTACCATGAATTCACTCGAACCGGGGAGGAAACGAGACCTCCGGGGTCACTACGCTGGAAGACGCGGCGCGAATCCGACAGAAAGGTCGACCATGAGCGCCGAAGCACGCCTCCACGTCCGCGCCGCCGTGCGCGGCCACGGCGACAATCGCATCGCCGTGCTGCTGCTGGACTGCCGGACCAGCCTCCCGGTCCCCCTGCCCGCCGCCTTGGCCGCCAGGGGACTGAGCCTCGTCAACGACATCGACGACGTCGTGCTGCCCGTTACCCGAGGTTGGACGGTCGAGGCGGGCGGCGACGGGCTCACCCTGCGCTGGCCGCACCGCGCCCCGCTGCTCGACCACGCCGCCGTGGAACGTCCCGGCGTGTGGGGTTGGGCGGCCCGCTCGCGCCATGCGGTGCTGCTGTTCGTCGGGGCCGGACTGGAACTGGACGACCCCGACCCGGCCCGCCACCGCGCGTCGCTCGTGAAAGCGGCAGCCGCCGGGGGACTCGCCGGCGGCGCGGTTCCCTACGTGGAACAAGTCGCACGTTAAAGCAACGAAGTTGCCGTTCCCCCGGCGTCGCCACCCACTTCGGTGAACCCGGGGGCGGCGATGCCGCCGTCCGGTGAGCACCCCATTTGAGGGGTACTATTCCACCGCGGATGTACTTCCGGGGGATCGCGCGAGGATTATTCGCGGCGACCACGGGAACGCGTTGTCGTGCCGTTCAGCGACGCGCCGCCGGCGACAATGCGGACACCGCGCCCGGATTGGTGTGCCCCCGCGTCGGGGGTCGCCCCGTGGCCGGCCGGGTGTGCCGCTTCGCTCGTGCCGACGACGGGCTGCCGGCCGATGGCCGGGCCGACAGCCCGTTCGGCGAGGGGTACGGCCCCGCGCGTCGCCGACGGCGGTCAGGAGTGCTTCGGCGAGTCCTTGACCGCCCCTTTGAACACCAGCGCCTCCCAGGGCCGCAGGTCCACCCGGCCGGGTGAGACCAGGACGTCCTCGGTGTTGGCCAGCACGACGTCGGCGGCGGTCCAGCCGGGTTCCAGCCCGACGCTCTGCGGCGTTCCGCTCAGGTTGGCCACGACGAGCAGGCGGTCGTCGTCCAGGGTGCGTTCGTAGGCGTAGACGTGGGGGTGGTCGGCCAGGAGCATCCGGAAGTCGCCCAGGGCCACCACCGGCAGCGCGTGGCGCAGCTCGATCAGCCGCCGGTAGTGGTTGAAGACGGACTTCGGGTCGTCGTACTGCGCTTCGGCGTTGAGCCAGGCGTGGTTGGGGTTGACCGCCAGCCACGGCTCGCCCGCGGTGAACCCGGCGTTGGGGCTCGCGTCCCACTGCACGGGGGTGCGGGCGTTGTCGCGGCCCATCGCGCGCAGGCCGCGCAGCACGGTCTCCGGGTCCGCGCCGGCGGCCACGGCCTGGCGGTAGTGGTTGAGCGACTCGACGTCGCGCATCTCGTGCACGCCGGCGAACGGGGCGTTGGTCATGCCCAGCTCTTCGCCCTGGTAGACGTACGGGGTGCCGCGGTGCAGGTGCAGCACGGTGGCCAGCGCGGTGGCCGACTCGCGCCAGTACTTGCCGTCGTCGCCGTAGCGGGAGACGACGCGGGGCTGGTCGTGGTTGTTCCAGTACAGGCTGTTCCAGCCGACGTCACCGAGCGCCGTCTGCCACCGGCCCAGCGACGCCTTGAGGTCGCGCAGGTCCAGCGGCTTCGGGTCGAACTTGCCGCCGGGGCCGTGGTCGAGCCAGACGTGCTCGAACTGGAACACCATGTCCAGCTCGCGGCGGGCCGGGTCGGTGAACAGCCGGGCCTGCTCCCAGGTCACGCCCGGCATCTCGCCCACGGTCAGGTACTCGCCCGACCGGCCCTCGAACACCTCGCGGTTCATCTCGCGCAGGAAGTCGTGCACACCGGGCCGGGTGGCCACGTGGGGGAAGCCGTCGCCGAGCCCGCCGACGCCGGTGGTCGCGCCGTCGGGCAGGTCGGGGTCCTTGGAGATCAGGTTGATGACGTCCATCCGGAACCCGTCCACGCCCCGGTCCAGCCACCACCGCATCATCGCGTACACCGCCTGGCGGACCTCGGGGTTCTCCCAGTTCAGGTCCGGCTGCTTGCGGTCGAACAGGTGCAGGTAGTACTCCCCCGTCGCCTCGTCCAGCTCCCATGCCGGGCCGGAGAAGAAGGACTCCCAGTTGGTGGGTTCCGCGCCCGGCTGCCCGGCCTCGAACCCCTCGCGCGGCGGACGCCACCAGTACCAGTCCCGCTTCGGGTTGTCCTTGGACGAGCGCGACTCGACGAACCACGGGTGCTCGTCGGAGGTGTGGTTGACCACCAGGTCCATCACCAGCTTCATGCCGCGGGCGTGCACCTGCGCCAAGAGCGCGTCGAAGTCCTCCAACGTGCCGAACACCGGGTCGATCGCCTGGTAGTCGGAGATGTCGTAGCCGTTGTCCGCGTGCGGCGAGGCGTACACCGGCGACAACCAGATCACGTCCACCCCCAGCCGCTCCAGGTGGTCCAGCCGCGACGCGAGCCCCGCCAGGTCGCCCACGCCGTCGCCGTTGGAGTCGGCGAAGCTGCGCGGGTAGACCTGGTACACCACGGCGGAGGTCCACCACGGGGCCGTCGTCGGGGTCGTCGTCGGGGTCGTGCGGGTCTGGTCGAGAGTCATCAGCCATCCTCACCCGGGTCGTCGGACGTCACGCCTAGTTCACCATCCGACGTGCCGCGTCGCACACGGACGACGGGCGACCGGCGGTGGAGTCCGATGTGGACGGTCGCGTCGGGGGAGGCGCGCGGCGGCGGGGTCAGGAGCGCACGACGGCTGCGGCGGGGTCGGTGTCGGTCGGGTCGGCCGCGGCCACGTCGGCGGGGATGCGCAGCACGACGATGTCGACGTGCTTGCGGATCCGGAAGCCGAGAGACTCGTAGAGCCGGATCGCGGTGGTGTTCGACGCGGTGGCGTGCATCATCGGTTGCTCGCCGCGTGCCCTGATCCCGGCGGCGACGGCCCGGACCAGGCGGGTGGCCAGGCCCTGGCCCCGGTGCGCCTCGTCGGTGCACACGGCGCTGATCTCGGTCCACCCGGGCGGGTGCAGGCGTTCGCCCGCCATGGCGACCAGCGCGCCGTCGCGGCGGATGCCGAGGTAGACGCCCATCTCCACGGTGCGCGGCAGGAACGGACCCGGCCGGGTGCGTTCGACCAGCGCCAGCATCTCCGGCACGTCCGCCGGGCCGAGCCGGACCGCCTCGGCGTCCTCGGCCACGCGCAGCCCCTCGTCCACCAGCTGCACGGCGTGGAAGCGCTCCACCTCCCACCCGGCGGGCGGGGTGTGCGGCGAGGTGATCGGCACCGTCGAGCCGGGGCCGGCCAGCGCGGCGAGGTCGGACCAGACCCGCTCGTCCGGCCGGTCGGGCAGGGCCGTGAACGCGCTCACGTCCGGCGGGTAGCGCAGCACCTGCCCGTGCCGCTGGGCGAAGTGGGCGTGCGGTCCGGTCAGCGACGCCCAGACCGGGTTGTCCAACGGCGAAGCCATGCGCGTGTACCCCCAGGTGGTTCGTTCCGCAGCGAATCATGGGGGCCGGGACGACCGCGTGTCCACCCGGCCGTCGCGCCTCCCACGGGTCGGACCGATCGCCCCGCGCCGACACCCCCGCCGGACAACCCGCTCAACACCCCTGCCCGACAACCCTGCGCCGACCGCGCCAAGCGGATCGCCGTCCGCCGACCCCTGCGTCGACCGGCCGCGCCACCGCGGGTCGATCACGCCACCCGGCCGCGCTCCAGGCGCAGGCGCGTGCCGGTGAACCCGGCGCGGGCGCGTCGGTCGTGCGTCACCACGACGAGCGCGCCCCGGTAGTCGGCCAGCGCCCGGTCCAGGTCCTCCACCAGTCCCGGCGACAGGTGGTTGGTCGGCTCGTCCAGCAGCAGCAGGTCCACCGGCCGGGTGACCAGCCGGGCCAGCTCGGCGCGCCGCCGCTGGCCGTAGGACAGCTCGCCGACCCGGGTGCGCAGGTCGCGGCGGTCGAAGAGTCCCAGGGCCAGCAGCGCGTCGGCGTGCTCGTCGGGGTGACCGGGCAGGCCCTCGGCGAACGCCTCCAGGACCGTCAGCCCCGGCCGCCACGGCGGCTCCTCCTGCCGCAGGTGGCCGACCCGACCGGGCACGTCGACCGTGCCGGCGTCCGGGCGCAGCTCACCGCCGAGCACGCGCAGCAGCGTGGTCTTGCCCGCCCCGTTGGGGCCGGTGACGAGCAGCCGCTCTCCCGGCCGCACGGTCAGGCGCGGCACCCGGAGCCGGTCGCCGACCCGCACGTCCGACAGCTCGGCCGCCCACTCCCCGTCCGTCGCCCCGCCGTCGAGCCGCGCGGAGAACCGCAGCGGCTCCGGCGGCGGGCCCACCGGGTTCCCGACCAGCCGCGCGCGGCGTTCCTTGGCGTTGCGGATGCGGCTCATCGCGCCGTGGACGCGCCCCCTGGCGCGGAACTGACCGGCGCCGAACACGGCCTTCTCCATCTTCCGGGGGATCTCGCCCAACCGCCGGGCGGCCGAGGACAGCAGCCGCTCCTGGCGGGCCAGCTCGGCCCGCCACTCCTCGTGCTCGCGCTGCCGCCGCGCCCGTTGCGCGGCCTTGGCGGCCAGGTAGCCGTCGTAGCCGTCGCCGAACCGGCTCGCGCGGCCCTCCTCGACCTCGACGATGGTCGAGGTCACCCGGTCCAGGAACGCCCGGTCGTGGGTGATCGCGACGACGGTCCCGGTGTGGCGGACCAGGTGCTGTTCCAGCCACGCCACGGCCTGGTCGTCCAGGTCGTTGGTCGGCTCGTCCAGCAGCAGCAGTTCCGGCGCGGAGGCCAGCGTCGCCGCGAGGGCGAGGCGGGACCGCTCGCCGCCGGACAGCGCGCCCAGCGGCCGGCCCCGGTCCAGGCCGGGCAGGCCCAGCGCGTGCAGGGCCACGTCGACCCGGGTGTCGGCGTCGTAGCCGCCCCGCGCCTCGAACCGCTCGACCAGCGCCGCGTAGTGCCCAGGGTCGGCGTCGGGACCGGCCAGCGCGGCCTCCGCCCGGCGCATCCGGGCCTCCAGGTCGCGCAGGTCGGCCAGCGCCAGGTCCACGGCGTCGGCCACGGTGGCGTGCGGCGGCAGGTCGAGCGTCTGGGCCAGGTACCCGATCCCGCCGGGCGCGACCACGGTGACGTCGCCGTTGTCCGCGGCCACCCGGCCCGCGACGATCGCGAGCAGGGTGGACTTGCCGGACCCGTTGTCGCCGATCACGCCGACCTTCTCGCCGGGTTTGACGGTCAGGGAGACCGAGTCGAGCACGACCCGGCCGTGGTAGCTCTTGGTGACTTCGTGCAAGGCCAGTTGCGCGGTGCGCAAGGCAGACTCCTGTTCCCGGCGGGCGACGCCGAGTCATCGGTGCGGAGGGTGGGGAGAGGTCGCGCCGCGGAGCCGTGCTCGACGCGGTCGCGCTACCGATGATCACAGGAAGTACAACATCGCCGGCAAGGTTAACCCGGCCGGGACTGCTCCGTCCAGGTGATCGGCACCACACTGCGCCATCGGTTTGAGTCGTATAGACTCAAACTATGTTCACCAGGGACGAAGCGCTCGACCGCGTCGAACGGGCCGACTCGGCCGCCGACCTGTTCGGCCCGTTCGACCCGGCCCGCAGCCAGGAGGCGCACCGCCTCTACCGCGCCCTCGCCGCCGTCCTGCACCCCGACCGGGTCGGCCCCGCCGACACCAGGGCGCACGCCGCGTCGGCCGAGCTGACCCGGCTCCACCACGAGTGGCGGCGCGGCACACCGCCGGTCGTGCTCCGCACCGACCGCGCCGCCTACCGGCTCACCGACCGCCACGCCGTCGGCAGCGTCGCCACCCTCTACCGCACCGACGGCCCCCACGTGGTCAAGGTCGTCCGCAACCCCGCCCTCAACCCCCTCCTGCACGCCGAGTGGGACGCCCTGCGCCGACTCGCCCGCTTCACCGACGAGCACCGCTGGCTGCGCCCCTACTACCCGCACCCCGTCGACACCTCCGGCGACGTGGCCCGCGGCTCCCGCGCCTTCACCGTCCTGGAACCCCTGATCGACGGGTTCGTCACCCTCGCCGACGTGCGCCGCGCCTACCCGGACGGCCTCGACGGCCGCGACTACGCCTGGATGCACCGCAGGCTCCTGCGCGCCATCGCCGGCGCACACCGCACCGGCCTGGTGCACGGCGCGATCGTCGCCGACAACGTCCTGGTGCACCCCGAACAACACGGCATCGTCCTGATCGGCTGGACGTTCGCGGTCAACGCCGGCGAACGCCTCCTCGCCACCGACAAGACCATCCCCTACCCACCGGAAGTCCACGACGGACGACCCGTCACCCCCGCCACCGACGTCCACATGGCACACACGCTGATGCTGGACCTCCTGGCGGACCGCGAAACCGCGCAACGCACGTTCGCCCGCGGCTGCACGCAGGACGACCCGGACCGCCGGCCCGACGCCGTCGACCTGCTCACCGAATACGACGACCTGCTGGAAAACCTCTACGGCGCACGGACCTTCCGCCCGTTCGCCCTCCCCGGAACAGGAGCCTGACATGGGACACGGCAAGTGGGACGACAACGCCTACGCGGCCGCCCGCACCTTCCGCGCCGCCAAGGGCATCGACGACTTCGGCTACACCGCCGCCCTGCGATCGCGCCCCGCCAAGGAGTGGAAGGCCGACCCCACCCTCGACCCCAAGGGCGTCGTGGCACGCGAGTGCCGCGACTCACCCGACCACGCCGACTCGACCCCCATCGCCGTCCTCTTCGACGTCACCGGCTCGATGGGCCGCGTGCCCCAGATCATGCAGCGCAAGCTCGGCAAGCTGCACGGCCTGCTCCAGCGCAAGGGCTACCTCGCCGACCCCCAGGTCCTGTTCGGCGGCATCGGCGACGCCGACAGCGACCGCGTGCCCCTCCAGGTCGGCCAGTTCGAATCCGACAACCGCATGGACGAGCAACTGCGCACCATCTTCCTCGAGGGCAACGGCGGCGGCCAGAAGAGCGAGTCCTACGAGCTGGCCGCCTACTTCATGGCCCGCCACGTCGTCACCGACGCCTGGCAGAAGCGCGGCCGCAAGGGCTACCTCTTCCTCATCGGCGACGAGCTGAACAAGCCCCGCCTCGAAGCCCGGCACATCCGCCGCGTCATCGGCGACGACGTCAACCAGGACATCGACCCCGCCTCGGTGTACCGCGAACTCGCCCGCAAGTGGCACGTCTACTTCATCCTGCCCAACCAGTCGTCCTACTACCGCGACCCCGCCATCGCCGACCACTGGCGCGACCTGCTCGGCCAGAACTTCCTCAAGCTCGACGACCCGGCCGCCGTCTGCGAACTCATCGCCGCCACCATCGGCCTGGAGGAACGCGTCGTCGACCTCGACCAGGCCATGGTCGACCTCGCCGAGATCGGCTCGGCCGCCGAAAGCGAGGCGGTCGGCAAGGCGCTCGTCCACGTCGGCGGCAAGACCGTCGCCACCACCGCCACTCCCCCGCTGCTCGACGGCCCCGACGACGTGGTCCTCACGTGATGGACGGGCACGTCATCGTCGTCGGCCTCGGCTTCGGCGACGAAGGGAAAGGGGCCGTGGTCGACGCGCTCTGCCACGACCGCCCCGTCACCTCGGTGATCCGGTTCAACGGCGGCGCGCAAGCCGCCCACAACGTGGTCGTCGGCCACCGGCACCACACCTTCAGCCAGTTCGGGTCCGGCACGCTCTCGGGCGTGCCGACCCACCTCTCCCGGCACGTCCTGGTCGAACCGATCGCCCTCGCCGCCGAGTCCCGCGCACTGGCCGACCTCGGCGTCGCCGACCCCCTGCGACTGCTGTCCATCGACGCCGACGCCCTGCTCACCACCCCCATCCACGTCGCCGCCAACCGCGCCCGCGAAGACGCCCGCGGCCACGCCCGCCACGGCTCCTGCGGCAAGGGCATCGGCGAGACCACCTGGTACGGGCTCCTCGCCGACCGCGGCGCGGCGCCCGGCCAGGTGGTCGAGGGCCAGGAGGTCCTCGGCGTGCCCGGCCCGCCGCCCACCGTCGGCGACTGCGCCCACCCCACCGCGCTGCGCGCCAAGCTCGACGCCCTCGCCCGCTTCTACGCGCCCCTGACCGGCGACGGCTTCGCCGTGGACGACCTCGTGGCCCTCTACCGCGACTTCGCCGGCGCGGTCCGCGTCACCACCGGCGACGAGGTCGGCCGGCTCGCTGACCGCGGCCCCCTCGTCTTCGAAGGGGCCCAGGGCGTCCTGCTCGACCAGTGGCGCGGGTTCCACCCCCACACCACCTGGTCCACCGTCACCCCCGACAACGCCCGCGCCCTCCTCGGGCGCCGCCACGCCACCGTGATCGGCGTGACCCGCACCTACCAGACCCGCCACGGCGCCGGTCCCTTCCCCACCGAGGACCACGACGTCCTCGCCCGGTTCCCCGAACGCCACAACGACACCGGCCACTACCAGGGCTCCTGGCGCGCCGGGCACCTCGACGCCGTGCTCCTGCGCTACGCCGTGGACGCCTGCGGCGGCATCGACGCCCTCGCCGTCACCCACCTCGACGCGCCCGACCTCAAGGTCGCCACCGCCTACGACACGCCCCTGCCCACCGACCCCGCCGCCGACCTCACCGCGTTCCTGACCCACCGCACACCCCTCCTCACCGCCCTGCCCGACCCCCTGACCTGGCTCGAGAACCACCTCGGCGTGCCCGTCCTCGTCACCGGCGCCGGACCCGACCGGGCCGACTACGCGGTGCGCGCACCGGCCCCGCGATGAGTGCGGGACAATCCCGACCATGATCGAGTCGACCCTGGTGTCGGTGGACGTGCTGGCGCTGCGCTTCGACCCGACCGCACGCGCCGTCCTGCTCGGCATCGCGCCCCGCGCGCTCGACCCGTTCGCGGGCGTCCTCGCCCTGCCCGGCGTGCTGCTGGGCAAGGGCGAACGCCTGCGCGACGCGGCCCGGCGCGCGGTCACCGGCAAGCTCGGCGTGCCCGAACGGGCGATCTCCGCCTCCGGCCAGCTCACCACCTTCGACGAACCGTCCCGCGACCCGCGCGGACCGACGCTGTCGATCGCCCTGTGGGCCACCGTCGACCCGGCCGGGCTGTCCGGCGACGGCCCCGTCTGGACCCCGTTGACCGACGTGCCGCCGCTGGCCTTCGACCACAACCGCATCGTCCGCGACTGCCGCCCCCTGCTCGCCGCGCACCTGTGGCGCGACCCCGCCTTCACCGCCGGCCTGCTCGGCCGCGAGTTCACCACCGCCCAGGCCCTCGACGTCACCGAGTCCCTGACCGGCGACCGCCCCTACCCCGCCAACCTCGGCCGCACCATGGAACGGGTGCCCGGCCTCGAACGCACCGCGCAGCACGCCGCCGCGCAGCCGAAGGGCGGCCGGCCGCCGTCGGTCTGGCGCTGGACGTCGTAGCCAGGTCTCAAGATTCACTCGAACGGGTATTGCTCGATCGTTCCCACCGATCGAGGAGGTCGCCATGCAGCCCTACCCCTACCCGTTCATCCCGTGGCTCTGGCGCGAGACCGCGGGCATGGGCAACCCGACCGGCACGCCCGACGCCGACCTCGACGCGCGGCGCGACCGGCCCGACACCGGCCTGCTCGGGTACGAGGTGGAGGCCGTGGACGGGCGCATCGGCGAGATCGACCAGGCCAACGCCGAACTGCCCGCCGACTGCCTGCTGATCGACACCGGCACGTGGCTCACCAGCCACCGCGTCGTCGTGCCGATCGGGGCCGTGGAGCGGGTGGACCACGACGCGCACCGCATCCACGTCGACCGGACCCGGAACCAGATCAAGGACGCGCCGCCGTACGACCCGGACACGTTCGACGCCGACGACTACCGGCAGCGCCTCGCGGACTACTACACCGAGAGCTACCGCAGCACCGCTCCGGCTCAGGGCTAGTTCTCCCGGACCCGGTCCCATGATTGATTTTGGTCAACACTGAAGTTATCGAGGCTATTGGACCAGCGGGGCGAAGGACACCACCGGGTGCTCCTCGGTCGACCGCCCGACCGAGGAGCACCGGGTCAGCCGGCCAACTCCATGATCCGCGCGGCCACCTCGGCGGGCGCTTCCAGCGGCAGCATGTGGCCCGCGTCCTCCACCACCACCGACTCGCCGCCCACCGCCGCGGCCAGCGCCTTGGCGTTCGACTCGGGCACCAGGCGGTCCTCGTCGCCGACGAGCGCGATCACCGGGCGCTCCCCCGCGACGGTCAGCGCGGCCTCGCGGTCGTAGCGGTCCACCGCGGGCCGGAACAGCGCGACGGTCTCCGGCCAGTGCCCCCACACCATGTCCGCGGTGAGGTCCACGTCCTCGTCGCGCGGCTCGTCGCCGAACAGCCACCAGCGCAACCCGGCGGTCTTCGCGGGCTCGATCTTCTCCCGCACCGCCCGCACCAGCGGCCCGAACGCGCGTTCCAGCTCGCGCACCAGCTTGCCCAACGCCTTGGGCCACGCCAACGACGTCTCCGCGAGCCCCGTGGCGGCGGTCGAGACGAACACCACGCCGGCCACCCGCTGCCGGTAGAGGCGAGGGCGTCGCTCGGCCATCGCCATCGCGGCCATGCCGCCCATCGAGTGCCCCGCGATCACCACCCGGCCCTCGGGCACGAGCCGCTCGACCAGCTCGCCCAGGTCGTCGCCGAGCTGCTCGACGGTCGCGGTCTCCTTGTCCGCGGGCGAGGAGCCGCCGTGGCCGCGGTGGTCGTAGGCGATCACCCGCACGGACTCCGGCAACGCGGCCACCACCCGGTGCCAGCTCCGGTGGTCCAGCGCGTAGCCGTGGGCGAGCACCACGGTCAGCTCGGCGTCGGGTGGGCCGCTGCGGGTCACGTTCAGCTCCGCGCCGTCCTCCAGCCGCACCCGTTCGGTCGCCATGCCGCTGCCCCTTCCGTCGTCGGACGTGTGCTTGACCAACGAGTAGCAAGCGCCGACGTCACGCTCCGGGGAGATCAATCCCAGTCGGGTTGGCGGAGCAGGCGCAGCCGGCGGTCCAGCAGGGCGGCGAAGTCGTGCGGGCGGCCGACGACCAGCTCGACGTCCCGGCCGAACGCGCGCACCACGACCACCTCGCCGCCGGGCTCGCCCCGCGCGTCCGCCACCCACACGTCGGTGACCTCGCGCAACGGCACCTCGCCGCCGGAGACGTCCGGGGTGGACGGACCGGTGGTCACGTGCCAGCGCAGCAGCTCGCCGTCGAAGGCGGCGTGCGCGAGCACCGGGTGCCCGGTCGCGTTGCGCACCTGCCGCGACGCGCTGCGCACGCCCAGCGTCGTGCCCGCGATCGCGCCGCCGACCTCGTCCAGCAGCACGGCCCTGGCCCGGCCGAGCAGCACGGCCGCGACCGCCGTGACGACCACGGTCGGCAGCACGGCCGGCAGGTCGGCGGTGAGGAGCCCGACGCCGAGCGCCTGCGCCACGCCCGCGTACGCGACGAGCCCGGCCCACCAGCCGGGCCGCTTCGGGTAGACCCGCCCCAAGAGGAACCACACGGGGACCGCGATCCCGACCGCCAGCAGGAGCCACCCCGGCACGGCCGCGCCGCGCCACGGGGCCGCGAGCGCGACGACCAGGCCGACCACCGGCGGCGCGAGGAACCCGAACCACACCGACGGCCGCACCCGCGCCCAGCGCCGCTCGAACTCGGCCCGCACCGAGGCGTGCGCGTCGAACGGCAACCGCACCCGGCACCACCTCCGGGGATCAGCGTAACGTCACCGATTCGGGCACACCGGGTGACGATCGGCGGCTCACCGCCGACCGGGCAGGCCCAGCGCGTCGCGCAGGAGGGCGACGGCGGGGCGGATCTCGGTGTCGCCGATGTTGCCGTAGCCGAGGACGAGCGCCCGGCCCGCCGACCGCGCCACGCCGCCGTCGCCGCTCGACGTCCGACTCGGTCCGCCCGACTCCTCCGCGCGGTAGTCGTCCAGATCGGACAGTCGCAGCCCGGCGGCGGCAGCGGCGCGGACCGCGCGTGGGGTGTCGACGTGGTCGGGCAGGTGCAGCAGGACGTGCAGCCCGGCGGCCGTGCCCGCGACCCGGCCCTCCGGCACGAGGTCGCCGAGCGTGCGGAGCAGCAGGTCGCGGCGGGCGCGGAAGCGGCGGCGCGCGGCCCGCAGGTGCGCGTCGTACCAGCCGCGGTCGATGAAGGTCGCCAGCGCGAGCTGGTCGAGCACCGGCGGCGCGACCGTGACGAGGTTCGCCGACCGCAGCGCCGGGGTGAGCGCGGCGGGCGCGACCAGCCAGCCCAGGCCGAGGGCGGGCGAGAGCGTCTTGCTGACCGAGCCGAGGAGGAACACCCGGCCGGGGTCGAGCCCCTGCACCACGGCGACCGGGTGGCGGTCGTAGCGGAACTCGGCGTCGTAGTCGTCCTCGACCACGTAGCCGTCCACCTCGCGGGCCCAGCGCAGCAGCCCCGCCCGGCGGTCCGGCGACAGCACCGCGCCGGTCGGGAACTGGTGCGCCGCGCCGACCACGACGGCCCGCGCGGGCGTGCGCGCCAGGTCGTCCACGCGGAGGCCGTCGTCGTCAACCGGCACCGGGTGCACCCGCAGGCCGGCGCTCGTCGCCGCGTCCCGCAGCCGTCCCCACCCCGGGTTCTCCACGGCCACGTCGGCGATCCCCTCCGCGCGCAACGCGCGGCACGTGCGCACCAGGCCGTCGGAGACGCCGGCGCACACGGACACCGACGCCGCTCCCGCGTCCGCGCCGCGCGAGCGCCGCAGGTACTGCGCGATCGTCGTGCGCAGCACCGCGTGCCCGGCCGGGTCGGGGATGTCGAGGTCGTAGTGGACGGCGGAGCCGATCACCGCGCGGACCGCGTCGGCCCACCGGCGGCGCGGGAACGCCCGCAGGTCGGGCAGGCCCGGCGCGAGGTCGTACCGGACCTTGGGCCGGGCCGGCGGTCGCGGCTCGCGGGCCGTCGTCGGCGCGGACCCCGGCGACCAGGAGACGCGGGTCGCCGAGCCCACCCGGGCGGCGAGGTAGCCCTCGGCGACGAGCTGCCCGTACGCCTCGGTCACGACCCAGCGGGAGCAGCCGAGCTCCTCGGCGAGCGCCCGGCTCGGCGGCACCGCGGCGCCCTCCGGCAGCCGGCCGTCCCGGATCGCGGCACGCAGCGCGTGCGCCACGCGGTCGTGCAGCCGACCGCGACCGCCGACGTCCAGCAGCGTCGCCCACGCGAAATTGGTCTGGGAAACCACCACGGGATTGGAGCGTACTGCCGAGCCGAATCTCCCTACCGTGGGCCGCATGACGAAGAACCTGGCCCTGGGCGCGATGTTGTTCGGCACGGTCACCGACGAGCGCCGTTCGTTCGAACTGCTGGACCGCTTCGTGGACGCGGGCGGTGTCTGGATCGACACCGCGAACTGCTACTCGTTCTGGGAGCACCCGAGCGGGTTCGGCGGGCAGAGCGAGGCGTTGCTGGGGCGCTGGCTGGCCGCCCGGCCCGGCGTGCGCGACCGGGTGCGGATCAGCACCAAGGTGGGCTGCGAGCCGATCGAGGCCGGTCGGTTCCCGGAGACGGCCGAGGGGCTGTCGGCCGGCGTGGTCAAGAACGGGATCGAGGGCAGCCTCCGGCGGTTGGGCACCGACCACGTCGAGCTGTACTGGGCGCACAAGCCCGACCCGGTGACGCCGCTGGAGGAGACGGTCGCCGCGTTCGACGAGCTGGTGTCGGCGGGCGCGGTGGGTCGCCTGGGCTGCTCGAACTACCCGGTGTGGCAGGTGGAGCGGGCCCGGGCGATCGCGCGGGCGAACGGCCGCGTCGGCTTCACCGCCGTGCAGCAGCACCACACGTACCTGCAACCGCGACCCGGCACGCGGCCCTCCGTGGTGCACCGGTTCGGCGCGGTCGGCGACGAGGTGATCCACTACCTGGAGCACCACGAGGACATGGCGCTGTGGGCCTACACGCCGCTGCTGGGCGGCCGCTACACCCGGACGGACAAGCCGATGCCCGCCGAGTACGACCACCCCGGCACGGTCCGCCGCCTGGCCGCGCTGGACGAGGTCGTGGCCGAGACCGGCGCGAACCGCAACCAGGTCGTGCTCGCCTGGCTGACGGGCGGCCCGGTGCCCGTGACGCCGATCGTCGGCGTCAGCACCGTCGAGCAGCTGGACGACGCGCTCGCCGGGGTGTCCCTGGAGCTGACCCCCGACCAGCGCCGACGGCTGGACGACGCGGCCTGACCGCGCACCGCGACGGCCGGGTTCGTCGGCGAGGTGCCCGACGAACCCGCGCCGCCGGGACCGCACGCGGCGAGTTGATCTTGCGTATACCTAGTTTGCGGCACCCGGATTGTTTACCGGGTGGCGACATTTGATCGTGTGCGTCGAGCGGCCGTCACCTCTCCACCCCCTGCCCGACGGGCGCTCCTCCGGCTGGTGCTCCCACCGGAGACGCACGATGGAGAACCCCGTATGCGAAGGAAGTCCGTCCCCCTGCACGTGGCGGCGACCCGAGCGGCTGTGCTGCTCGCGGCCGCCGCCACCGGCATCGCCACGATGTCCGCCCCGGCGGTCGCCCAGAGCGCGATCCTCGGCGCGAACGAGCCGGGCGCGGTCAAGGACCGCTACATCGTCAAGCTCAAGGACAGCCCCGTCGCCCTGCAGGCGACCTCGTCCGACAAGGCGCAGCGCTACGGCGGCACGCTGCGCCACCGCCTCGACCTCATCAACGGGTTCTCGGTCACCATGACCGAGCAGCAGGCGCGCAGGCTGGCGGCCGACCCCGAGGTCGTGTACGTCCAGCAGGCGCAGCGGATGACGGTCGCCGACACCCAGACCAACCCGCCCAACTGGGGCGACGACCGCATCGACCAGCGCGACCTGCCGTTGAACGGCGCCTACACCTACCCGGCCAACGCGGGCCAGGGCGCGCACGTGTACGTGCTCGACACCGGCATCAACGCGGGGCACACCGACTTCACGGGCCGCGTCTCGACCGGTTACGACTTCGTCGACGGCGACTCGAACCCCGCCGACTGCCACGGCCACGGCACCCACGTCGCCGGCACCGCCGCGGGCACCCGGTTCGGCGTGGCCAAGAAGGCGACGGTGCACGCGGTGCGCGTGCTCGACTGCCAGGGCTCGGGCGCCAACGACGACATCATCGCCGGCATCAACTGGGTGCGCAACAACGCGGTCAAGCCCGCCGTGGCCAACTACAGCATCGGCTGCCGGCAGCGCTGCTCGGACCCGTCGCTGGACAACGCGGTGAAGGCGCTGATCGCCGCCGGCGTGCAGTTCGTCATGGCCGCGGGCAACTCGACCGACGACGCGTGCGGCTACAGCCCGCAGTACGTGACCGCGGGCGTGACGGTCGGCAACAGCACCAGCTCCGACGCCCGCTCCAGCACCAGCAACTACGGCTCCTGCCTGGACATCTGGGCACCCGGCACGAACATCGTCTCGGCCTCGCACACCAGCACCACCGGCAGCGCGACGATGACCGGCACCTCGATGGCGTCGCCGCACGTGGCCGGCGCGGTGGCGGTCTACCTGTCGCAGAACCCGAACGCCACCCCGGCGCAGGCCCGTGACGCGCTGGTCGCCAACGCCACCGCCAACAAGCTGACCGGCATCGGCTCGGGCTCGCCCAACCGCCTGCTCTACACCGGGTTCATGACCGGCGACCCCGGTCCCGGCCCGGACCCGACGGACTGCACCGGGACGAACCCCGACAACGTCACCATCAACGACCTCACCACGGTCGAGAGCCCGATCAGCCTGTCCTGCACCGGCACGGCGTCGGCCTCCAGCACCGTCGCGCTCGACATCAAGCACACGTTCCGCGGCGACCTGGTGATCGACCTGATCGCGCCGGACGGCAGCGCGTACCGGCTGAAGAACTCCAGCAGCACGGACAGCGCCGACAACGTCACCGGCACGGCGACGGTCAACCTGTCCGCCGAGTCCCGCGGCGGCACCTGGAAGCTGCGGGTGCGCGACGTCGTCGCCAACGACGTCGGCTACATCGACTCGTGGACCCTGACCCTCTAGCCACTCCGCGCCGTGGTGCCCCGGAAGCCGTCCGGGGCACCGCGGCGTTCGGCGCGGGGTCAGTGCACCGGCGCCGGGGTCGCCGTGGTGGGCGTCGGCGCGACCGTGCTCGACGACGTGGGAGCGCCGCTGGTCGTGGTCGGGGTGGGCGCGCCACTGGTCGTGGTCGGAGCGCTCGTCGGCGTCGAGGTCGACGTGGGGGTCGGGCGGACCGAGGGGTAGTCCTTGCACGCCGGGTTGTCCGCGAGCTTCTTCTTCGCGTCGGTGATGCGCTGCTCGACCTGCTGCCGCTCGACCTTCGCCACCTCCCACGCCGTCTTGGCGCGGTCCAGCTCCTCGCGCGACGCCGCACCGCTGTTGGCGAGGGCGAGCACGGCGTCGTAGTGCGCCTTCGCCAACCGCTCCAGCTCCTGGCGCAACGCCAGCTCGTCCAGGAGCCGGTTCAGCTCCAGCGACAGCGCCACGCACTCCTTCTTCGGGTCGTTGCCCAGGTTGTTGCGGCACGCCGCCTCGGCGTACCTGGCGTTGTTGAGCGCGATCGCGGCCTGGTGCAACGCCTGTTCGGCGGCACGCAGCTCGCCCGCGGACGCGGCGTTGTTCTCGTGGAGGGCCTTGATGCGCTCGTAGTGGCGCAGGGCCTGGTCGTGCAGGAGCTGCTGCTTGTCGATTTCGAGCTTCTCCACCAGGCAGGCTCGGGCATCGGCCGGCACCGCCGGGTAGGGCGTGGTCGGCGGGACGGGGGCGGCAAAGGCGACGGTCGCCGCCGCGACGACGGCGACCACGGGTAACAAGACGCGGAGCAGGGTCTTCACTGGTGTCCTCCTGGAGCCCGGCCGGAGGGGTCCCGCCGGAGCGATGCGACGCTAGGCGACCCCGGACCGCGCCGACAGTGCCCACCCGCACTTCCCCCGCCGGACGCCTCGCGCGGGTTCAGCTTCCCGTAGTCTCACCGACGGCTCGACGACCGACACGGGGTCACCGGGCACGTGACCGGCAGCCAGTTCCAGCCCGACGCACCCCGGTGCCGAGACCCGCTCGTCAGGTGCGGCCTTGGCGGGGTCAGGGTGCGCACGCCCGATTGGCGGGTTCCAGCGGACCGCGCGACGACGGTCACGGGCAGCCCGGTGGGGTGGTGCCCGGTGCGCGCGGTGCGACCAGGGCGCACAAGTGCCGCAGCCACGTGTCGCGGTCCAGTTCGATCAGGCCCTCGTCCGTCAGGACCAGGTCGCCGCGCATCGCCAGTGGGTAGCGGGGCAGGGTGGGGGACTTCGCGGTCTGGTCCGGGTAGTCGGTGATCCTCAGGTCGCGGACCAGGCGGGGGTGGCCGTCCACGACGTCGGTCGGCACGTGGCCCAGGCCGGCGAACGATCGGGTTTCGACCGTGACGGACTCCTCTCCCACCAGGACGTCGATGCGGTGCTCGTAGGCGACCAGCAGGCCGTCGCCGAGCACCGCGACCTCGGCCACCGGCTCGTCCGGCCCGGTCAGCGCGCGGTGGTTCGTGGGACGGCCGGTGATCAGGTCCCACTCGTCCACCGCCAGGCGGTCCGCGGAGACCACGAGCGCCCGGTCCGGGGCGAGGAGGTCGAAGTGGACCTCCCCGGAGGGCGGTGACGGCACGGCGACCGCGTGCCGGAGCGTGCCGGTGGCGAGGTCCCAGGTCCTGATGGTGGCCGCGTGGCCCACGTGCAGCCCGCCCGACCGGTCGAACCGCACCACCGGCTCGGCCAGGTCGGGCGACTCGACCAGCGGCAGCCGGGTGACCTCGGTCAGGTCGGGCACGCGCAGGACCGCGACCGCGGTCGGCAGGGCCACGGCCACGTACCGGCCCGTCGGGTCGAAGCGCGCCGTGCCCGCCTCTTCCCCGAGCCGGACCTCCGCGACGCGCCGGTGGTCGTCGGTGCGCCACAACGACAGCTGCGAACTCCGGGACAGCAGGGAGGACACGTCGTCCACGGTCAGCGCCAGCCGGCCGTCCGGCGCGATGTCGCCGCTCTCCGGGTCGCCGGGGGCGCTCTCCAGCACTGCGGGGTCGAGCCGGTGCACCAGCACGCCGTCCTCGTCCCCCGTGACGACCCGCAGCAGGCCGTCCGCGCCGAGCCGCACGCCGACCGGCCGGCCGCGGCCGCGCATCCACGCCACCACCTCGCCCGTCTCCAGGTCGAGCACGCCCATCGACGGCTCGACCCCGCGGGCGAGGTAGCGACCGGTCGGGTCGAGCACCATCGAGCAGCCGGAGGTGTCGAGGTGCTCCGCGCGCCGCCGCCCGGACGGCAGGTCGAACACCACGAGGCCGTCCACGCCGTGCTCGACGCGGTGGCACGTCACCAGTACCCGCCCGTCCGCGCTGACGAGCACCGCGGACGCCCCGGTGGCGAGCGGGGTGGTGCGGCCGGTGGCGAGGTCGAGCAGGTGCACCTCGTCGGTGTCGGTGTTGCGGGCGACCAGCGTGCCCGGGTCGGCGGTCAGGTGGAAGGTCCACGACGGCGGGACGTCGCCGACCGGGGTCGTGGGAGGTCTCATGGCGATGTCCGCCACCCGCGTGCCGTCGAGCCGCGACACCAGCAGCCGGTCCTGGTTGTCGCGCCAGATGACCAGCCGGTCGACGCCCAGTGCCACGTGCACGTGCTCCCACCACTCCCCCGCGGGCGCGTCGACGCGCCCGCGGGGTTCGCCGCGCGGCCCGTACAGGAGCGCGCCGGTCTGGTCCGTCACGGCGACCGTGCCGCCGTCGGGGCTGACCGCGACCTCGCCGGGGTCGGCGTCGGGCAGCCGGACCGGATCGGGCTCGCCGACCCGCCACACCACCGGCCCGTCCGGCCCGGACAGCACGACCACCGGCCCGGCCGCGGAGGACAGGACCTCCCGGTAGGCGTGGTTCCCCGCGACCGCGTCGGGCAGCACCGCCTCCACCTGGCGGGTGCGGTGGTAGGCGGCCAGCAGCTGGTCGTCCACCGCTCCGGGGTCGGCGTGGTGGGCGGCGAGCAGGTCGAGGATGGAGCGCTCGGTCCGGCCCGCGTCGCCGGGCGAGGCGACGTCGTCCGGCGGCGGTTGCTCGTGGGCCAGGTCCCACGCGTACCAGGCCGGCAGGGCGAGCAGCAGCAGGACCACGACCAGCCACACCGCGCGCCGGTACCAGCGGCGGCGGTGCCGGCGCAGGACGGCCACCACGCGCTGGGCGTGGAGCCGTTCGTCGGCGGGCAGGTCGGCCCCGCGTTCGGCCAGCCAGCGGGCGGTGTCCGGGGAGGAGCGCGCGGTCAGGGCGAACGGGTCGCCCTGCCGGCTCCAGCGCTCGCGGTCGGCGCGGAGGTCCGCCCGCCACGTCTCGAACTCGCGCTCCCGCTCGACCATCTCCCGCAGCCGGTCCCACAGCGTGATCAGCGCTTCGTGCGCCAGCTCGACCGAACCCCGTGCGCCGCCCACGAGCAGCCCCGCCGTCACGAGCCGGTCGGCGAGGCTGCGCTCGGCGCCGGTGAGGTCGCGGGCGACCGCCCGGGTCGGCGGCAGGTCCGTGGTGTGGTTGACCAGCTTGGCGAACAGCCGCGGCGCGGCGGCCCGCTCCGACTCCGCCAGCCGCGACCACACCTCCTGCTCGGCGTACCGGACCAGCGCGCCGCCGACCCCGCCCAGCTCCTCGTAGGCGGCATGGGTGAGCAGGCCGGCACGCTGCACGTGCCACAGCCGGTCCAGGGTGAACTGCAACAGCGGCAACTGGCCCGGCGCGTGCTCGACCTCGGCGGCGATCCGGTCGGCCAGCCGGTCCTCCAGCCGCACGTCCGGGGGCAGCGGTCCGGTGATCGCGGCGAGGAGCTGCGTGCGTTCCATCGCGCCGACCGTCTGGCAGGACCGCAGCGCCCGCGCCAGTGCCGGGTGTTCCAGGGCGCGGTCGAGGAAGTCCGACCGGATCGCCAGCAGCACCTTCGCCGGGCCGTCCGCCAGCAGCGCCACCAGGTCCGCGTCCGGTCCCGGCAGCGCCTCCTCCAGCTGGTCCACCACGACCAACAGGCCGTCCCGCTGCGGCGGCGGCGCCTGGCCCGGCCGCACCACGACCACGTCCAGCTCCGGCAGGCGCGGCAGCACGCCCGCGAGGATCAGCGACGACTTGCCCCGCCCGGACGGCCCGACGAGCGCGACCAACCGGTTGCCCCGCACCTCGGCGGCCACCTGCGCGGCCAGGTCCTCCCGCCCGAAGAACCGGTCGGCGTCCCCCGTGCCGAACGACCGCAGCCCGAGGTACGGGCTCGGACCCGGCTCCCGCGGCGGCAGCCGGGCCACGATCACGTGGCCGGGCACCAGGAACGCCGTGCGCTGCTCGGCCTTGGCCGCGACCTGGACCACCAGGCCCACCACCGACCCCGACACCGGGTCCCACGCCGGACCGCCGCTGAACCCGCGCGCGATGGCGAACCCGGCCGACCGCCGGTCCTGCACCACCAGCAGCCCCCGGCCGTCGGCCCCCAGCAGGTCGCCCGCGGCCCACATGCCGCCGTCGTACCGGTCGGGGAACCCGAAGCACCACAACCGGGTGTGCCACGGCGCGGCCACCGGGGACAGCGGCAGCACCCGCACGCCGTCCGGGAGCGGCCCCGTCGGGCGTAAGGCGGCGAGGTCGTCGTCCTCGAACCGCTCGGCGGCCTCGACCGGCACCTCCCGCCGCCCGTCCACGGTGGTGACCGTCGCGCCGTCGGCCAGGACGTGGGCGGCGGTGACGATCCGAGGCCCGTCGGCGGTGGCCACCGCGAACGCGACCCCGACCGGCCGACCGAGGCGGTCGGCGACCCGGAGCAACGCGGTGGCGGGCAGGTCCACGCCGCCACCCTACGTCGCCGGGCCCCGCTCGAAGGCGGTCACGGGACCGGGCGCGGGAAGACCCGGTCGGGTCGTTTCGCCACCCGTGTCGGCGAAGCCCGGTCCCACCGCTGTCGGCCGTGCCCCGGTGCTGCCAGCCTGGACGCGGGAGGTGCCGACCATGAGGTGTCGTGCCGTGATCGCGGCCGTTGCGGCGGCGGTCGTGCTGGTGGTCCCGGCCCCGCCGCCCGCGAACGCGGCGGTCGTCTGGGACGGCGACCCGGCGAAGGGGACCGGGGTGTTCGGCAACCTGGAGTGCGTGAAGCCCGGCAGCATCGTGCCCGCCCGCCAGTCCGACGGCACGGTGGTGTGGCGCTACACCAAGGCGAGGTCGGACGACAGGCCGGTGATCCGCTGCGAGTCGCGCGGGGTCAGGACCGACGGCAAGCGGCACCGGTTCCGCAACGGCCGGACGTACTACCTCGGGTGGTCGAGCAAGTTCTCCACGACGACCGCCGGCGACTACTCGATCTTCCAGTGGAAGTCCTACGGCCCGAACGGCGGCTCGGGCAACGGCACCCAGAACTACCCGGTGATCCTCAAGATCCGGAACAACGAGGCGCGGCTGTTCCACGTCGCCCCCGGCGAGGAGTGGCGCCTGATCTGGACCGGGGAGGTCGCCCCCTGGAACTGGTACCGGTTCGTGGTCGGGATCCGGACCTCCGACACGGCCGCCGGCGGCTGGGTGGAGCTCTGGTTCAACGGCGAGAAGCAGCCGCTCGGCCCGAACGGCGTCGAGCGCTTCCCGGGGCGCACCTGGGACACCTTCAACGAGCCCAAGTGGGGCGTCTACGACCGGGCCCACCCCGACCTCGAAGCCGTGCACCGCGCTCACCGGATGCGGATCGGCACCGCCTACGGCGACGTCTCCTGAGCGCCCGTCCCGGGCAACGGCCGGGAGGGCGTGACCGGGTGGAGCCCGTCCCCTGTGGACTCTGTTAGCGCTCACCGGTTCAGCCGGCTGAACAGTCGGGGTGACCGGGCTCCACCGAAGTGGTTTGTTCAGCGAAGGAATGAAACCGCTCGCTGTACTGCCCGCCGAGTGATGTGTTAACGTTATCAACCAAGCGCCGAGCGCCGTGGGGTTCCGCCGTGCCGTGCGCCGCCGCGAGCCGCGTCCACAGAGGACCGTTCGACCCGACTGCGGCGTATTATGATCGTCGAATGGTCACCATCGCCGACGTCGCCCGCGCGGCGGGAGTCTCGCCCAGCACCGTGTCGTACGTGCTGTCCGGCAAGCGCTCGATCTCGGAGACCACCCGGCGCCGGGTGCACCAGAGCATCCGCGTGCTGGGCTACCGCCCCAACGCGGGCGCGCGGGCGCTCGCGAGCAACCGCACCAACGTGCTCGCGCTCGTCGTGCCGCTGCGCACCGACCTGAACGTCCCCGTGGTCATGCAGTTCGTCACGGCCACGGTCGCCGAGGCCCGCACCCACGACCACGACGTGCTGTTGCTGACGGCGGACGAGGGTCCGGAAGGGCTGCACCGGGTCGCGGCCTCCTCCCTCGCCGACGCGATCATCGTGATGGACGTGGAGGCGGCCGAGCCGCGGGTGCCGGTGCTGCGCGAGCTGGCCCGGCCCGCGGTGCTCATCGGCGTGCCGGACGACGCCCGGGACCTGACCTGCGTCGACCTGGACTTCACCGCGGCCGGCTCGGACTGCGTGCACCACCTCGCCGACCTCGGTCACCGCGACGTCGCGCTCATCGGCCCCTCCCCCGCCGTCTACCAGCGCGGCACCAGCTACGCGGGCCGGTTCCTGGGCGGGTTCCGCGCCGCGGCCGCGACCCGCGGCGTCGAGGCGACCACGCTGGCGTGCGTGCCGACCTACGACGGGCTGCGCGAGTGCCTGGACCGGCTCGAGGCCCGGCCCGGTCCCGTGACCGGGTTGGTGGTGCACAACGAGGCCATCCTCGGCCCGCTGCTGTCGGAGCTGGCCCGCCGCGAGCTGCGGGTGCCGCAGGACGTCTCCGTCCTGGCGGTGTGCCCGCCGGACGTGGCGCAGGCGCAGTCCGTGCCGCTGTCCTCGATCGACCTCCCGGCCGTCGAGCTGGGCCGGCTGGCCGTCGAGCTGGCGATGCGCCGGCTCGACGGCCCGGCCGAACCCGAGGTGCGGCTGCTGCCGCCCCGGCTAACGGACCGCGGCAGCACCGGTCCGGTGGTTGCCTAGGGTCACCAGGCTCACCTTCCCGGGGTCACCCTGCGCCGCCTCGGTCGCGATCACGGCGAAGGTGAGCGTGTTGTGGTCGCGCAGCACGCCGGCGGGGAGCACGAACTCCCGCTGGGGGCCGACGCCGTTGAGGTACTGGCCGAGGTTCCAGCCGTTGACGAAGATCAGCACGCGGTAGCCGCGCGCGGTGGTGTCCTCGAACCGCAGGCCCAGCGAGACGTCGTGCCCGCGCGGCAGGTCGAGTCGGAAGTTCGTGCGGTACCAGGACACGCCCGGGGTGAGCGTGCCCGGCGTGCGCTGCCACCCGCCGGCCCCGGGCAGGTGCCAGCCCGCGCGCTCGCCGTACAGGCCGCCGGTGTTCATCGGGCCGCGTTCGCCGTCCATGGGCTTGGAGCCCCGGATCTGCCAGGCGATCGGGGCGGTGGAGCCGTCGACCACCACGCCGTACAGGCCGCGTGGCTGCTTGTGCCGGACGTCGTCGGCGGTCCAGTCGTCGTTGTGGCCCATGTTCTCGACCAGCACCGTGAGCGTGGCCTGCCGCCCGGCGGCGAGCAGGCCGGCCGGGACGGTGAAGTCGCCGCGGCCGGGGTCGGGGTTGACGGGTTCGGAGTCGGCCTGGGTGCCGCCGGCGGCCGAGCCGAGGTAGCGGCCGTTGAGCCAGACCAGGTAGAGGCCCCGCTTGCCGGTGATCGCGTTGACCGTGACCGTCTTCTCCGCCCCGGTGGCGGTGAACCGGCCCCGGTACCAGACGTTGCCGTTGTGGTGGCCGTACTCGTCGGCGTAGAGCACCGGCAGGGTCTTGGGTTTGATCGGGCTCGCGGTCGTGGTCTTGTCCGCGGTCGTCCAGCCGGACTCGCCCATGCCGGGCGCCTCGGCCCGGTACTCCCACCGGTCCAGGTCGGGCAGGCGCACGTCGTGGGGACCGGGCAGCGAACCGAGCAGGGAGCCGCTGTCCGTGCGCCGCACGGGCACCGGCCGACCGCCGACCGACAGGTGGCGCACCGGGGCGAACACCTCGACGTCGGTCGCGCGGTCGGTGTCGGCGCGCAGCGCGAGCCGGTCGCCCGCCACCTCGGCGGAACGGACCAGCGCCGGACCGCGGACGAGGACGGGCCCGGTGGCGGTGTCGTGCCGCCAGAACCGCGCGGCGGTCTCGTCGGTGGCGAGCAGGAGCAGCGCCGGCGGGCGTCCGCCGCCGGAGACCAGCACGCGGGCCAGGCCGGTGTGCGTGTAGTCCAGCCGCAGGTCGCCGTCGTCGTAGGTGGTGCGGACGTCGCCGTCGAGCACCCGGACGGTCGGCTCGGACGCGTAGCGCAGCACGGTGGAGCCCTGCTCGCCGTCGCGGCCGTAGAGCACGGCCACGTCGCGGCCGGCCACCCCGACGTGGGTCAGGATCTCCGAGTTGGACCACACCAGGCGTTGACCGCCCAGGTCGTACCCGGCGACCAGGATCTTCGCGTCCCGGCCCCGCAGCCGGACCGGCACCTGGCGCCGGCCGTCCGGGGTGGACCAGTCCAGGGTGGTGGCCACGTCGGCGTCGGTGCGCCGGTCGGCGTGCCGCACCAGGACGAACTGCGTGCCGGTGTCCGGGTTGGACCGCGCCGACGCGTGCACCGCCGGGTCGGCGGAGGTGACCACGGCGGCCGGGTCGGTCTTGGCCAGCGGGGCCACCGTGGTCATGAAGTAGCCCTGGCGCTTGAACTCGTCGTACTTCGGCGTGAGCCGGCGCGACTCGGTGATCGCCGCGCCGTAGTCGTAGGAGGTGTAGACGTCGTTCGGCTGCGGCAGCCAGCCCCACGACGTGCCGCCGAAGGTCATGTAGTAGCCGAACATCGTCGCCCCGCTCTCGACCACGTTCGACTTGTAGAACACCTTCATGTAGTCCGGACCGGTCAGCTCCCGGCACTTGTCGTACCCGGCGTTGTTCAGGTCGATCGCGCCCGCCTGGTACTCGGCCGCGTACACCGGGGCGGTCTCGTTGAGCCGCCGCGTCACGCCGTTGCCCCAGCCGCCCCAGGTCTCGGGGTCCTGGCAGTTGAACGTCTGCGGGTAGTCGTCCACGCCGGGGATCTGCACCGCGCCGGGGCCGGAGGACCAGTTGGCCAGGTCGCCGCCGCAGCAGTTGTTGTGCACGATCGGCACGTCGATGCCCGCGGCCCTGGCCTGGTCCTGCAGGTCCTGCATGTAGGCCGGGTCGACGTTGACGCCGTACTCGTTCTCCACGTTGTAGGCGATGACCGAACCGCCGCGCGACACCTGGTGCCGCGCGATGATCGGGTTGAGCCGCCCCAACCACTCGGTGTACGCGGCGGTGTAGGCGGGATCGCTGGACCGCGCCCGGCCCGGCACCGCCTTCAGCCACGCCGGGAAACCGCCGCCGCTGGTCTCCGCGTTGATGTACGGCCCCGGCCGCGCCACCACGTACAGGCCCAGCTCGTCGGCCATCCGCAGCAGCCGGTCCACGTCGCGCACGCCCGTGAAGTCGTACACCCCCGGCGACGGCGAGTGGTAGCCCCAGTGGAAGTACAGCGACACGCCGCTGAACCCCGCCGCCCGGATCTTCTCCAGCACGTCGCGCCACAGCTCCGGGCTGGGCAGCCGGAAGTAGTGGAACTCCCCCGACCACAGGACCACGCGCTCGCCGTCCACCTTGAGCGAGTACCGGTCGTAGGTGACCTCGTGCCGCCGGCCTGCGGCGTCGGGCGCCGCGACCACCGGGGTGATCGCGGCCATCGAGCCCAGCAGCAGGAGCGCGACCGCCAGGACTCTCACCTGATGCCCCGCACGGTCAGGGCGTCGCCCTCGACGCCGACGAGCACCCCGTCGGGGTGGGAGGTGACGTCGCCGCCGTCCGCGGCGTCGACCGCCTCGGCCCCGACCAGCAGGAGCCGCCACCGCGACGGCGCGCCCTCGACCTCCACCCGGATGCGGTCACCGGCGCGGTGGGTGCGGAACGTGGTGTCGCCGACGACCGTGACGTGGTCGCCGTCGGCGAGCTGGTACACCCGCAGGGTGACGTCCTCGGCGTAGTCGTAGTCCGGCCGGTCGTCCACCGCGCCGACGGGCAGGACGGTGTTCGGGCGGACCAGCACCGGGGCGGTGAGGAAGTCGCACCGGTCGCGGACCCAGCGCGGTCCCTGGACGGTCTCGCCGGTCAGCAGGTGCGTCCAGGTGCCCTCCGGGACGTAGTACGACACGTCGCCGTCGTCGGAGAACACCGGGGCGACGAGCAGGTCGTCGCCGAGCATGTACTGGCGTTCCAGGTGCGCGCAGCCCGGGTCGTCCGGGAACTCGACCACCATCGCCCGCATCATCGGCACGCCTTCACCGGCCGCTTGGCGTGCGGCGCGGTCGAGGTAGGGCATGAGGCCGAGCTTGAGCTTGGTGAACCGGCGCAGCACGTCGACGGACTCCTCGTCGAACAGCCACGGCACCCGGTAGGACGAGCTGCCGTGCAGCCGGCTGTGCGAGGACAGCAGGCCGAAGGCGATCCACCGCTTGAACAGGGCCGCGGACGGCGTGCCCTCGAAGCCGCCGATGTCGTGGCTCCAGAAGCCGAAGCCGGACAGGCCGAGCGACAGCCCGCCGCGCAGGCTCTCGGCCATCGACTCGTAGGTGGCCTCGCAGTCGCCGCCCCAGTGCACCGGGAACTGCTGCGAGCCGGCCGTGGCCGAGCGGGCGAACACCACCGCGTCGCCGTCGCCGCGCCGCTTGCGCAGCACGTCGAACACGGTCCGGTTGTAGAGGTGGGTGTAGTAGTTGTGCATCCGCTCGGGGTCGGAGCCGTCGTGGTAGACGACGTCGGTCGGGACGCGCTCGCCGAAGTCGGTCTTGAAGCAGTCCACGCCCTGGGCCAGCAGGGCGTCGAGCTTGGCCGCGTACCAGGCGCGGGCGGCGGGGTTGGTGAAGTCGACCAGCGCCATGCCGGGCTGCCACAGGTCCCACTGCCACACGTCGCCGTTCGGCTTGCGCAGCAGGTAGCCGTTCGCCCGGCCCTCGGCGAACAGCGGGGAGCGCTGCGCGATGTAGGGGTTGATCCAGACCGAGATGCGCAGGCCGCGGGCGCGCAGCCGCTCCAGCATGCCGACCGGGTCGGGGAACGTGCGCGGGTCCCACTCGAAGTCGCACCAGTGGAACTCGCGCATCCAGAAGCAGTCGAAGTGGAACACGCTCAGCGGCAGGTCGCGCTCCAGCATGCCGTCGATGAACCCCGAGACGGTCTGCTCGTCGTAGGAGGTGGTGAACGACGTCGACAGCCACAGCCCGAACGACCACGCCGGCGGCAGCGCGGGCCGGCCGGTGAGCGCGGTGTACTTGCGCAGGATCTCGCGCGGCGTGGGCCCGTAGATCAGGAAGTACTCCAGCCGCTGGCCCTCGACGCTGAACTGGACCTTCGACACCGCCTCCGAGCCCACCTCGAACGACACGTGCCCGGGGTGGTTGACGAAGATCCCGTACCCGGCGTTGGTCAGGTAGAACGGGACGTTCTTGTACGCCTGCTCGCTGCTGGTGCCGCCGTCGGCGTTCCAGATGTCCACCGTCTGACCGTTCTTGACCAGCGGCCCGAACCGCTCGCCCAGCCCGTAGACGGTGTCGCCGACGCCCATGGTCAGCTGCTCGCGGACGTGGTGCACGCCGTCCGCGGTCATGAACCCGATGCCCTTCGTGCCGCTGCTGGTGAGGGCGCGGCCGTCGGCGGTGAACTCGACCCGCCACCGGTCGCCGCGGTGCACCCGCACCGACAGCGCGCCCGAGGTCATCACCACGCCGGCGTCGTCCTCCACCACCTTCGCCTCGTGCGCGGCGTCGGAGGCCAGCGCGAACGCCGGTTCCTTCGGCGTCTCACCGGCGAAGTGCGTGATCTTCACGCCGATCACGTCGGCCATCGGCGAGGTGAGCCCGAGCGTGACCACGGGGCCCTTGAGCGTGTCGCCGCGGTGCCGGATCGGGTGGGTCGACGCGTGCACGACGACCTCCCCGTTGCCGGTGGTGACGTCACGCACCTCAACCGGATAGGCGGCCTCGACCCCAGGCCGCAGCAGCCAGTACCCGTCGCTGAACTTCACTTGACCGCTCCTGCCGTGATGCCGCGGGTCAACGCGCGCTGAAAGATCAGGAAGAAGACGATGGCCGGGATGACCCCGAGCAGCGCCGACGCGCTGGTCAGGGTGGCGTCCATCATCCGCTGGCCCTGGAGCACGCCCAACGCCACCGGCACCGTCTGGTTCTCGTTGGAGATCAGCAGCACCAGCGGGAGGAAGAACTCGTTCCAGGTCCAGATGAAGAAGAACACGAACAGCACGCCCAGGGTGGGCCTGCTGATCGGCACCACGATCCGCACCAGGGTCTGCCACTTGCTCGCGCCGTCGATGCGGGCGGCCTCCAGCAGTTCGCGGGGGAAGCCGCCGAGCGTCGAGGTGAGCAGGTAGGTGCCGAACGCGGCCTGGATCACCGTGAAGATGACGATCACGGCGAGCTTGGTGTCGTACAGCCCGACCTCGTTGGCCAGGAAGTACAGCGGGTAGACCAACGCCTCCTGCGGCAGGGTGTTCGCGATGAGGAACACCACCAGGATCCACAGCCTGCCCTTCACCCGGCCGATGCCCAGCGCGTAGGCGTTGAACACCGACACGACCACCGCCAGCACGGCCACCGAGCCGCTGATCACCACGCTGTTGAGCAGCTTCTCGCCGAAGTCGACGCGCTCCCAGAACGCCACGATCCCGTCCAGCGACACCCCGTCGGGCAGGCTCAGCGGCCCGCCGGTGGAGTATTCCTCGGGCGTCTTCACCGCGTTGAGCGCGACGATGGCGAACGGCGCCAGCATCACCGCCGCCAGCACGATCATCGACCACAGCACCGCGTGCCGCTTCATCGCTCACCCCGGTTCTGCACGCGCAGGAACACGGTGGTGAGCAGCAGGATCAGCACCGTGAGGACGGTGGCGATGGCCGCGCCGTAGCCGACCTGGGTCTTCTCGAAGAAGTTCTGGAACGAGTAGTACGACGGCACGTTCGTCGCGCCGCCCGGCCCGCCCCGGGTCAGCACGTAGATCGGCGCGAACACCTTGAGCGCGGCGATGGTGCAGGTCAGCAGCACGACGAAGACCTCGGGCCGGATCTGCGGCACGGTCACGTGGAAGAACCGGCCCCACCAGGACGCGCCGTCCAGCTCGGCGGCCTCGTGCAGCGACGGGTCGACCCGCTGCATCCCGGCCATGAAGATCACCACCGGGTAGCCGACCTGGATCCACAGCATCACGCCCATGACGGTCCACAGCGCCAGGTCCGGGTCGCCCAGCCAGTTCTGCGCCAGCGCGTCCAGCCCCACCGCGCGCAGCACCTCGTTCAGCGCGCCGTCCCGGGGCGCGAGGATCCAGCTCCACACGATCCCGGCCACCGCGATGGGCAGCACCTGCGGCAGGTAGACGCACGCCCGCAGCACGGCCGCGTGCCGCGCGCCGAAGTGCTTGCCGATGAAGTCGAACAGGGCCGCGGCGATGACGAGCCCCGCCAGGGTCGGCAGGACCGCCATCGCCACGACCAGCCCGACGTTGTGCCGGAACGACGCCCAGAAGGTGCCGTCCGACATCAGCCGGGTGTAGTTGTCCAGCCCGATCCACTCCGGCTCGCCCGCGCCGGACCACTCGGTGAAGCTGATGCCGACGTTCATCCCGAACGGCACCAGGATCACCGCGAGCAGCAGCATCCCGCCGGGGATCAGGAAGAGCAGGTACGACCCGCGGTCGCGGATCGAGGTGGGGACCAGGCTCATTTGCCTACGCTCGCCGTGTTCTCCTTGTAGTAGTCGGCCATCTCGGTCAACGCCTCGTGCGCGCCGATCTGACCGGTGATCACCTTCTGCACCGACGACACCTGCGCGTCGTAGAAGCCGGGCGCGGGCCAGTCCGGGTAGAACGCGAGCCGGTCGTCGTCGACGAGCGCCTTGAAGTCGTCGTTGAGCTGCTTGGTCTTCGGGTCGGTCGCGGGGGCGCCGCCCGGCGCGACCGCGATGCCGCCCGCGTCGCGCAGCTTGTCCTGGATCTCCGGGGACATGGTGATCTCGATGAAGTCGTAGGCGAGCTGCTTGTTGCCCGACCCCTTCGGCACCACCCACAGGTTGCCGCTGGAGCCGGACGTCATGCCCGGCCACGGCACCGTGGCCCACTCGAAGTCCTTCACCTGGGCCTGCACCCGGCCGAACCACCAACTCCCGCTGATCATGATCGGGTTCTTGCCCTGCATGAACGCGAGCCCCATGTCCTCGGCCTTCAGGCCGGCCGAGTCCTTGGCGATGTAGCCCTCGCGCAGCCACTTGGCGAACGTCTCCGCGCCGAACACCCACGTGTTGTCGTGGAAGTCGACGTCACCGGTGTAGCGCTGGAAGCGGTCCACCCAGTCGCGGTCGGCCTTGGTCAGCGCCAACTGGTAGAACAACTGGTGGGCCGGGTACTCCGCGCCGCCCAGCGCGAGCGGCGTGATGCCCGCGTCGACGAACCTGTCCATCGCGGCGGTCAACTCGTCCAGCGTCCTGGGCGCGGCGAGGCCCTGCTGGTCGAACATCGTCTTGTTGTAGTAGACCATCACGTACTCGGCGTAGTTGGGGATGCCGTACCACTTGCCGGACCCCATCACGCCGCGCTCGTCGTACTTGGCCGTGGTGTCGATGCCGGGCCCGAGCTTCTTGTCCCACCCGCGCTTGGCGACCTCGTCGCTGAGGTCGGTCAGCAAACCCTGCTTGGACAGCAGGCCGGCGGTCGCGTTGCCCTTGTTGTACTCCAGGATGTCCGGCGCGTCCTTGGAGTTGAGCACCATCGAGGCGGTCTTCTGGATCTGCTCGAAGCCCTTCTCCTCGAACTGCACCTTCACGCCGGGGTGCGTCTCCTCGAACTTCTCGATCGCCGCGGCCCACGCCACGCCCATGGCGCTGTCCGGACCCTCGTAGTGCCACAGCTTCAGGGTGTTCGGGTCGGAGGAACCCTCCGAACCCCCGCACCCGGCCACGGCCAGCACGGCCGCCACCGCGGCCGCCAGGAGTCGCTTGGACATCGGATCATCCCTCCGCGGTGAGGTTGTCGAGCCGGGCCTTCCCCGTGAAGACCAGGTACACGTCCTGCCGACCGGCCGCGCCGCGCAACGGCGTCGAGACCTGCGTCCAGGTGTGCTTGTCGGCCGTGGTGGGCACGGCGAGCGTGCCCACGAGCCGGCCGGCGGGGCCGCCGAGGCGGACCTCCACCGTCGTCGGCGCGTCCGGGTTCGCCACCCGCGCCGTCAGCGACCGGGACGTCCGGCCGAGGTCCACGTCCCGGAAGGCGACCCACTGGCCGGGGGCCGTCGCCGCGACGGCGGTGCCGCGCTCCCTGGTGGTGTCCACCAGCGTCACGCCCGAGTAGTCGTCGAAGTTCTTCGCCGCGGTCGGCCGGCCCAGGTCGCGCGGCGGGATCTTCTCCCCGCGCACGACGAGCGTGCGGCTCAGCGGCCCGACCAGCAGCTCGTGCGGCGCGTTCTCGACCACCCGCCGCTCCCGCGTCACGTCCCAGAACCCCAGGTCGGCCGCGCGGAGCGTCAACTCCACCCGCTTGGTCTCGCCGGGCCGCAGTTCCACCCGCTCGAACGCGCGCAACTGCCGGAGCGGCTGCTGGACCCGCGACACCTGCTGGCGCGAGTACAGCTGGACCACCTCGACACCCGCCCGGTCGCCGGTGTTGGTCACGTCCACTCGGACCTTCACCTCGCCGGTGGCGTCCACCACCGGCCGGTCCACCCGCAGCCCCGAGTAGCGGAACGAGGTGTAGCTCAACCCGTGCCCGAACGGGTACAGGGGCGTGCTGCGGAAGTACTGGTAGGTGTGCCCGGACTTGGCGATGTCGTACCGGAACTTGTCCGGCAGGTCGGCGTCGGAGCGGTACCACGTCTGGGTCAGCCGGCCGCTCGGGTCGCGGTCGCCGAACAGCACGTCGGCGAGCGCGTGCCCGGTCTCCTGGCCGGCGTGCGTGGTCCACAGGATCGCGGGCAGGTCGGCGGTGTCCCAGTCGCCGGCGTACGGGTAGCCGCTCTCCAGCACGACGATCGTGCGCGGGTTCGCCGCGCGCACCGCGTCGATCACGGCGCGCTGCGCGGCGGGCAGCTCGGTGGTCGTGCGGTCGTCGTCCTCGCGGCCGTTGATGAACGGCATGCTGCCGACCACCACGACCGCCGCATCGGCGTCCTTCGCCGCGGCGACCGCGCTGTCCACCCCGCTGCGCACGACCTCGCGGCCGAACTTCGCCGCCGCCTCCGGCGTCGCGGCCCCCAGCGCGAGCCTGCCGTCCGCGCCCACGACCACGTACCGGTCCCGGAAGTAGGGTGCTCGCGCGTCGTTGCCCGCGTACTCCAGCACGTACGCGCCGTCCGGCCGGGCCACGAGCCTGAGCTGCTGCTGGACGAACCAGCCGGTGGGCTGCGCGGCGTTGTTCACCAGGGCGCGCCCGTCGCCCAGGGACACCGTCTTGCCGTTCGCGACCGTCCTCAGCGTGACCGTGCCCTCGCCCCAGTCGAACACGTCCAGCGCGCTCGCGTCGCCTGGGGTCGGCTCGGTCGCGGTGAGCGGCGCGCCGGCGGGCGCGGTGGACGCGGTCACGTAGCGGCCCGTGGCCAGGTCCTTCAACCTGATCCGGTCCACGCCCTCGCTCACCGTGACGTCGGCGCGTTCCCCGATGCCCTGCGCCGGCGTGACGCGGTAGGGCATGGTGCCGGAGTACCAGTCCTCGTACAGGGTGTCGGCGAGCTGGCCCACCACCGCGACGTCCCTGGTGTCCGAGGTGGACAGCGGCAGGGTGCGGTTGTCGTTGCGCAGCAGCACGACCTGCCGGGCGGCGACCTCGCGGGCGAGTTGCCGGTGCTCCGGCGCGTCGATGACGTCGGGCGTCGTGCCCGCGTACGGGTTGCGGCCGGCCGGGTCGAACTCGCCCAGCCGGAACCGGATCGACAGCACGTGCCGGGCGGCGTCCTCGACGTCGGCCTCCGTCAGCAGGCCCCGGTCGAGCGCGGTCTTCAGCGCCGTCGTGGTGGGGGCGGAGTTCCGGTCGTTCTCGGTGAAGCTGTCCAGCCCCGCCCGCACGGCCGCCGCGTTCGCCTCCGCCGCGGTGGCGAAGTAGCGCTGCGAGCCGGTGAGGTTCGACGCGCCGCCCGCGTCGCCGACGATCATCAGGTCCTCGTCGGTCCAGGACCGCACGACCTCGTCCAGCTCCGGGCCGACGTGCGTGGGACGGCCGTTGACCAGGTTGTACGAGGCCATCACGCCGGTCGCGGCGTCCGCCGAGATCGCGGGCCGGAACGCGGCCTCGTCGTAGTCCTTCAGCACGCGCGGCGGGACGATCGAGTCGACCGTGGTCCGGGACTCCTCGACGTTGTAGGCGAGGTAGTGCTTCAGCGTCGGCGCGGCCTGGAGGTAGTCGGGGTGGTCGCCCTGGACGCCGCGGCCGAACGCGGTCGAGATCCGGCCGGTGAGGTACGGGTCCTCGGAGTAGCCCTCCTCGTTGCGGCCCCACCGCGGGTCGCGCAGCGGGTTCACCACCGGGGCCCACAGGTTCAGCCCGTTGAACGCGGGGTCGCGCGCGTGGAAGCCGCGCGCCTCGCGCCCGGTCACCGCGCCGACCCGGCGGACCAGCTCGGGGTCCCACGTGGTCGCAAGGCCGAGCGCCTGGGGGAAGACCGTCGCCTCGCCCAGCCACGCGACGCCGTGCAGCGCCTCGGTGCCGGTCTTGAACGCGCCGATCCCGAGCCGGGGGATCGCCGGCTGGTACTGGTGCAGCAGGGACACCTTCTCGTCGAGGGTGAGCCGGCCGAGCAGGTCGTCGAGGCGGGCGGCGCGGGGCAGGTCCGGGTCGCGGAACGGGAGTTCCCGCGCGTGCGCGGGCAGGGGCGACAGCAGCAGGGACGCGATCGCCGCCACCGCCGCCGCACGACGAACCCTCGACACGGACGTCCCCCTCCGGTTCGGGGAGCCCGCGGCTCCCGGTCATCGAAGCGCTTCGATTGCACCGTAGAGGTCCGGCCGTGACGTGCGCAACAACCTCGTCACGTCGAGGTTGTCAACGTTCATTCACTCGACCGACGCGCCTTGACAAGCCGCTCTTGACCGATCCCCGACCGGCCGGGCGGCGTTAGCGCTAACAACCGCTGGTGGCCTGCGGGGCCCGCCCACCCGGCTCGGTGGGCGGGCCCCCGGACCGGGGTCAGGCGGTGAGCAGGCGCAGGCCGTAGACCGACAGGATCTCGTTGATCGGCTGGAACCAGGTGCGGCCGCCCGAAGAGCAGTTGCCGTACCCGCCCGACGTGACGCCCTGGGCCTGGTCGCCGGTGATGAACGAGCCGCCCGAGTCGCCACCCTCGGCGCACACGCTGGTGCCGGCCATCTGGTGCACGTCGCCCTGCGCGTAGTGGATGGTCTCGTTGCGGGACTGGATCACACCGCAGTGCCAGCGGGTGGTCGAGCCGGAGCGGCAGACCGACGTGCCGACCGGGGCCTCCCACGAGCCGCGCACCAGCGCGTCGGGCACGGTGCCCCAGCCGAGCACGACGGGCACGTTCCACCAGCCGCCGCCGGTGCGGACCCAGGCGTAGTCGTTGCCGGGGAACGAGGAGCCGGCGAACTGGCCCTGCCAGGTCCGGTCCCAGCCGTAGACCTGCGCGCCGACGCCGCCGCAGTGGCCCGCGGTGACGTACCCGCCGTGCACCGAGAAGCCGATGGAGCAGCGGACGTTGCCGGTGTAGTACGGGTCGCCGCCGACGGTGCCGGCCGCGAACGGCACGGGCGCGGTGACGCCCTCGGTGTTGACCCGGATCGGCCCCAGCCGCCGGGCCTGCGCCAGGAACCGCTCGACCTCGGCGGTCTGCACGCCGGGCTGGACGTCGACCACGACCGCGCCGCTGCGCGGGTCGGGGTGCCAACTCGTCACCGCCGAGGGCACCTGGCCGGCGGCGGACAGCGCGTCCACGCGGTCCTTGACCCGGTCCAGCTCGGCGGCCGTCCGGCCGACCAGCCGGGGCTCCGCGCCGGCCGCCCGGACCCGGTCGGCCGCGGCGGCGTCGGTCACGCCGACCACGAGCACGCCCTTGTCCTGGTCGAACCACGTGCCGCCGAAGGACGACCCGGCCGCCGTGCGGGCGGCGGGGGCGGTGCGGGTGGCCCGGTCCTCCTGGGCGAGCCTGGTGAGGACCTGCTGTTCGGTGAGCCCGAACGCGGCCTGCATGGCGGGCACCAGCCCGGGCGAGAGTGGTTCCGCGGCCGGCGCGGCCTGGGCGGTCGGCGCCACGGCCAGACCGCCGGCCAGCGCGGCCGCCACCCCCAGTTTCGTCAACGTTGTCAGTCGCACGCCTTCCTCCTCGTCCGCAGGGCGGGCGCGTGGCCGGTGCAGGGCCGGTCACGCGCCCGAGACAGGTCTTGAGAGCGCTCTCACAGTTGCTGGTACAGACCATTGCGCCTCCGGTGGACCGCCGTCAAGCCCCGGTCGGCGTTCGGCGTCCCGCAGGGACGTCCCCCCAACCGCTGGACCGGGCGAGTGAAAAAGCCACCGCGCACACGTCAGATCCGGTAACGATTTTTCAGACCGTCAGCGTGCTCTCCACCCTGCCCCGAGAGGACCTGTCCGTGAACCGACCGATGCGCACGATCTCCGGCGTCCTGGTCGCCCTGGTCGCCCTCGTGCTCTCCACGACCGCCGCCACCGCGCCCGCCGTCGCCGCGCCCGACCCGGTGACCGCCCTGGCGGGCAGCGGCACCGTCAACGACCCGTGGGTGCCGATGCGCGAAGCGCACACCACCTGCGAGTCCACCACCCTGTTCGGCAACTACAGCGGCGGCGTCCACCGCGACCCGATCGTGGTCCTGCCGCGCGGCACGTGGATCGGCGTCCGGTACATCACCGGTGACGGCCGGTCCGCGATGTCCCTGTGGCACAACCACAGCCAGTGGGGCTTCCTGCTGCGCAGCTGCTTCGCCTTCGACTGAGCGACCGAGGAGCCGATCGTGCCCACCAAGCGAACCACCACCGCCGCGGCCTTCGCGCTCGCGCTCACCGCGATCGCGGCCCCGGCCGCCGTCGCCGACCCGGTCTCCGCCCAGGAGGTCCGCCAGGTCTGCGCCCAGGACCTGTACGTCCGGGCGACGGCCGCCGGCGTCGTCATCGGCACCCTGTACTACGGCGAGAACTTCGACGTCCAGCGCTACTCCCCCAGCCGCCAGTGGGTCTACGGCCACGCCTACGGCAACGTCCACCGGGACGGCTGGGTCCAAAACGGCTGGTTCTGCTGAAATTCCGCGTGACCACGGGGGCGCCGCCCGCACGCCGGGCGGCGCCCCCGCCGCGTCACGAGTTGCGCAGGAAGCGGTCCAGCACGCGGACGCCGAACTGGAGCGCGTCGACCGGGACGCGCTCGTCCACGCCGTGGAACAGGCCGGAGAAGTCCAGGTCGGCGGGCAGCTTCAGCGGGGCGAAGCCGAAGTTGCGGATGCCCAGCTGCTGGAACGACTTGGCGTCCGTGCCGCCGGACAGCATGTAGGGCAGGACCTTCGCGCCGGGGTCCTCGGCGGTGATGGACGCCGTCATCGCGTCGACCAGCGCGCCGTCGAACGTGGTCTCCACCGGCGGCAGGCCCAGCCACTCGCGCTCGACGTCCGGTCCGAGCAGCTCGGCCAGCTCGCGGTCGAACGCCTCCTCGCGGCCGGGCAGGATCCGGCAGTCCACGGTGGCCTCGGCGACCGACGGGATGACGTTGGCCTTGTACCCCGCGGACAGCATGGTCGGGTTGGCGGTGTCGCGCAGCGTCGCCCCGATCATCCGCGACAGCGCGCCGAGCTTGCCGATCGAGCCCTCCAGGTCGTCCTCGGGGAAGTCCAGCCCGGTGATCTCGGAGACCCCGGCCAGGAACTCGCGCACGGACGGCGAGAGCACGACCGGGAACCGGTGCTGCCCCAGCTTGGTGACGGCGGCGGCGAGCTTGGCCACCGCGTTGTCGTGGTGGATCATCGAGCCGTGGCCCGCGGTGCCGCGCACCCGCAGCTTGAGCCACCGGATGCCCTTCTCGGCCGTCTCCACCAGGTACGCGCGGACGTCGTCCTTGAGCGTGATGGAGAAGCCGCCGACCTCGCTGATCGCCTCCGTGACGCCCTCGAACAGCTCGGGCCGGTTGTCCACCAGCCACTTGGCCCCGTACAGGCCGCCCGCCTCCTCGTCGGCGAGGAACGCGAACACGATGTCGCGCGGCGGCACCACGCCGTCCCGCTTGAACCGGCGCGCGACGGCGAGGGTCATCGCGACCATGTCCTTCATGTCGACCGCGCCGCGGCCCCACACGTACCCGTCCTGCACCGCGCCGGAGAACGGGTGCACGGACCACTCGGAGGCGTCGGCGGGCACGACGTCCAGGTGCCCGTGCACGAGCAGCGCGCCCCGCGACGGGTCGGCGCCGGCCAGGCGGGCGATCACGTTGCCGCGGCCCTTGGCCCCGGACTCGACGTAGGTGGTCTCGTAGCCGACCTCGGACAGCTTCTCCGCGACCCACTCGGCCGCCGCGCGCTCGCCGACGACCGTGGCCGGGTCGCCCGTGTTGGTCGTGTCGATCCTGATCAACTCGCTGGCCAGCGACACGACCTCGTCCTGCGCGAGCCGCAGCCCGGCCCCGTCTCCTGAGTTACTCACCCGGCCTTCCTATCATTAGTGCGGCGGCGTGGTGGCGGTCGAGCCCGGCGTCACGCCACCGGGCCCGCGCACCAGCGCCAACGGGCAGGGCGCGTGGTGCAGCATGGCGTGGCTCACCGAGCCGAGCAGCGCGCGGCGCAGCGCACCGTGGCCGTGGGTGCCGACGACGAGCAGCGCGGCGCCTTCGGCCAGTTCGGCGAGGGCCTGGGCGGGACGGTCCAGGGACACCACGCGTTCGGCCCGCACGTCGGGGTGGCCGGCGAGCGGGCCCGCGAGCGACGCGGCGACCAGCGCGTCCGCGGAGGTCCGGAGCTGCTCGACGTCCAGGCCGAGCCCGAGGCCCTGCCCCCACGAGCCACCGGGGGCCAGCGCGTCGACCGGCAGGCCGGTGGTGGCGTGCACGCCGACCACGACTCCCCCGTGCCTGGCCGCGTGGTCCACGGCGAACTCGACCGCGCGGTCGCCCGGCTCGGAGCCGTCCACCCCGACCACCACCCGGCCGTCGTCCGACTCGGCCTCGCCGCGCACGACGACGAGCGGCCCGGTGACGTGGTGCGCCAGGTCCGCGGCCACCGAGCCGGCGAAGACCCTGGCCAGGCCGGTGGCGCCGGTGGCGCCCACGACGAGCGCCGCGGCGTCCCGCCCGACCTCGGCCAGCACCGCGGCCGGGTGCCCGTCGGCCACCCGGGTGTCCACCTCGACGCCCGGCACGACCTGCGCGCACTCCGCGGCCAGCTCGGCGAGGTGGTCGCGGGTGTACGCGCGCACCGCGTCCTCGCCGACGAGCTGGGGCAGCGGCATCGACACGGGGGTCACGAGGACCTCGGGGAACGGCCCCCGGATCACGTTCACCACGACCAGGCGCACGCCCCGGCCGGCCGCCTCGCGCGCGGCCCAGCGGGCGGCCTGGCGCGACCGCGACGACCCGTCGAACCCGACGACCACCGCACCGCGCCCCACCGCCCGGTCCGGGTTCGCCCCGGTGGCCGGACCGGACATCGCCCACCTCCCCGCCGCACCACGTGCGCCGGTCGCGGGCGGGTCGGGCCGGAGGTCGTCCACCTCGCCCGCCGAACCGCGCGGACCGGCTTGCGGGCGGGGTTTCCGCAAGACCGGGCCCGACACGCGGTCGCACCCGAACGGGGCACACGGAACGGGGCACGCGGAACGGGGCGCTGCCGTCCGACAGCGGAGGATCCGCCGACCCGACGGACGTGCGCGGACCGGACGCTGCGCCGGGCAACGGGGAACCCGCCAACCCGACGGACGCGCAGACCGGGCACTGCGCCCGGCAACGGAGGCCCCGCCAACCCGACGGAACCCGAGCCCTTCCCGGAGGGGACCCTCCCCGGCACCGGACCGGACGATCCCGCGGCCCTGCGCACCCCTCAACGTGTGCCGCCGTGGCGGGGGCGGTGGCACAACCGCAGGGCCTGGTGACGGCCGGCGTGGTCACCCGGGATCGCGCTGCGCGGCCGGCCCTCCGTTCCACTCCTGAGACGCCTGCGCTTCTCGCCCCCAACACCAGTGGAACCGCCGCGGCCAGGCTATCGGTGGCCCACCGTGGAATCAACCGCGCCGCCTGGAGTAGCTTGGGCCTGCCACCCACACCGGAAGCGCTGCGTGCGAGGGGTGACCATGACCGCGGGCGGGCGACGCTTCGCCGACGTCCTCGACGAGCTGTGCACGCGTCCCGGCGGGCGACCGCGCTACACGAACGTGGAGCTGGCCGAGCGCATCCGCCTCGACGGCGGCGAGATCACGCACACCTACATCTCGCAGCTGCGCCGCGGCGACAAGGACAACCCGACGTGCCGGACGATCGAGGGCCTGGCCGCCGCGCTGGGCGTGCACCCGGCGTGTTTCGTCGGCGGCCGCGCGCGGCTGCACGACGGTGAACGCCCGGCGTGGCGGCGCGGCGCGCTCAAGCACCTGTTCGCCGTGGTGCACCCGGCCGGTCGCGGGCCGTTCTCGCCGGAGGAGGTCGCGGCCCGGATCAGCGGCGGGCCGCACGGCTCCATCTCGGCCAACTACATCCGCGAGCTGGTGGCCGGCACCAGCGACAACCCGCGGCTCAAGCACATCCTCGGTCTCGCGGAGGCGTTCGGGGCCGCGCCCGCCTACTTCTTCGACGACGAGCTGGCGGCCCGGGTGGACGAGCAGTTGGAGACCCGGCTCGCGATGGACGCGCTCGGCGTCAACACCGTCATCCTGCGCACGGCGGAACGGCCGCCCCCGCCGGGCGTCCGGAACAAGATCCTGCTCGCGCTGGTGCGCGCGCTGAAACCGGGCGTCGCGGCGGAGGACGCGATCAGGCGGGCCCTCGAACCGGACGGGTCCGCCGCGGTGGCCGATGACGACGCGCGGTGAGGGCTCGGCGCGGTGGTGATCGGATGAGGGCGAAGGAGCTGCGCGCGCTGCGCGACGACCTGCTCCGCGAGCTGGACCTGGACGGGTCGGCGACGACCGAGGCGGTGTGCGTCCGGCTGTGCGAGGTGGTGGCGCGGCGGCTGCGGCGGGAGGTCCTGCTGCGGTTCGACGACCTCGGCGACGGCGGCACGAGCGGGCTGTGGGCGGTCACCGAGGACGAGGTGCACGTCATCGTCGTGACCACGGCCCGGAGCTGGGTGCACCGGTTGCTCATCCTGCTGCACGAGATCGCGCACATGCTGTGCGGGCACCGGCCGCCCCGGCTGGACGCGGAGGAGGGCCGCCGGCTGCTGTACCCGGACCTGTCGCCGTCGATGCTGCGGATCCTGGCGGGCCGGACCGACCTGTCGCGCCGGGAGGAGCGCGAGGCCGACCGGGTGGCCGGGGTGCTGGCGCGGGCGTTGCTCGACCGGGCGGGCCGGTCCCGGTCCGAACCCGCCGCGCCGCAGGGCGACGACCCGGTGACCCGCACCTGGTACACGTTCGGGTACTCACCCGACCGGGGCGGCCGTGGCTGACGCCCAGTACCTGCTCAGCGCCTGCGGCGTGCTGGTCCTGCTGGCGCACAAGTACCGGGCGTACCGGCAGGCCCCGCCGGAGCACCGGCCCGCGCTGCTGCCGATCTGCCTGGCCTGCGTCACGGCCGCGCCCGCGTTCCTGCTCCTGGCGCCGGCGGTCGGGGTGGGCGTCGACCGGCTGACCGGCGTGCCGAACCTGTCGGTGCTGCTGGTGTACGGCTGCGGGGTCGCGTTCGTCGGCGCGAACCAGGCGATGCTGCTGCACTGGCGGCACCCGGTCGCGCGGGCGCGGCGGGCGACCCGGCGGGTGGCGGCGGCCTGCGCCCTGGTGCTCGCCGTGATGGTGGCGTTGTTCGCGCTGGGCGCGCCCCGCGAGGAGCACCACGACGACTTCCCGACCGCGTTCGCCGACGCCCCGTACCTGGCCGAGCTGCTGGTGCTCTACCACGTGGCGTACCTGGTCGGGCTGCTGAACGTGGTGCGGCTGTGCCGGCGGTCCGCCGACGGGACGCCCGCGGACCGGCCGTGGCTGCGGCGCGGGCTGCGCCTCAACGCCCTCGGCGTGCTGATCGGCTCGGTGTACGCGGTGCTCGTGCTCGTCGCCGTCGTGGGGAGCTGGTTCGGCGCGGAGATGGACGCGTGGGGTGTCGCCGCGCCCTGGTCCCTCACGCTCGCCGTGCCGGTCGTCGTGGTCGGCGCGAGCATCGCCGCCTGGGGTCCGCGGCTGACGGCCGCGCGGGAGCGGCTGGAGCGGGCCCGGGAGGCGTTCCGCGACTACCGGCGGCTGCGGCCGCTGTGGCGGGCGCTGCGCGTGGTCGACCCCGCGATGCGGCACGTGCCCGCGACGCCCCGGGAGCGGTTCGACCCGGAGCACCGGCTGTTCTGGCGGGTGATCGAGATCAACGACTGGCTGCACCGGTTGCGGGTGGGCCGCGACCCGGTGGTGGCGGGTGCGGTCGAGCGGCGGGCGGCGGCGCTGGGGCTGGGCGAGGAGGAGGTCCGGGCGGTGGCCGAGGCCGCGCAGGTCGGGGCCGCGCTGGTGGCGCGGGCGCGTGGCGTGCCGGTGGCCGACGACGGGCCGGCCGGCCACGACGGGCCGCCGCAGGCCAGGCACGCGTTCGCCGGTGAGCGCGCCCGGTTGGTCTCGGTGGCCGGGGCGTTCACCGGTCCGGTGGTGGCGGACGTGCTGGCCGAGGCGGGGTTCGGGCCGTCCGGCGGCGAGCGTGACGCGGTCCGGGCGAGGGCACGCGCTTGACCGGCGCGCTCGGCGCTCGTCGGCTTGCCCGAGCCGCCCGGCCGCGCACCGCCGCGACCCGGGCGGGCGCTCGACCGGCGCGCTCAGCCCTGGTCGGCCCGCGTGAGCCGCCCGCCCGGCCGCGAACACCCGTGATCCGGGGAAGGCGCTCGACCGGCGCGCTCAGCCCTCGCCGGCCTGCTTGAGCCGCCCGTCCAGCAGGTGCAGCCAGTCCGACGCGGCGACGACCGACAGCGCGGTGGCGACCAGCCGGGTGGCCCTCGGCGCGAACACCAGGCCCGCGGTGAGGGCGCTCGCGATCCACACGCCCGAGCAGAACGGGCAGGTCACCAGCTCGCCGGCGGCGTGCCGGACGCCGTCGCCGCGCACGGTCTCGTTGACCTCCGCCGCGCCGGCCGGCCCGTCGAACCGGGTGACCGGGGCCCGCAGCACGCTCGTGACCGCGCCCTTGGTGAGCAGGCGGCTGGCCTTGTGGGTGGCCAGCGACAGCAGCACGGTGTCGGCGGCGGACACCCGTTCGGGCAGCCGCACGCCCGCGCGCCGGCCGATCAGGGTGGTGCCGGCGACGAGCGCGCCGTACGAGCCGAGGGTCGTGAGGTAGCCCCGCAGGGGGCGTTCCTCGCCGGCGGAGTAGGCGGCGCTGATCCGGCGGAAGACGTCGGTGATCGGCATGGCTGAGGTGTAACCGGGACCGTCCGGTTCAAACTCACCGCGGCGCGGGCACGGCGCCCGCCGGGGAGGTCGCGAACAGGTCGTCGAACACCCGTGCCCGGTCGAACGACAACGCGTGCGCCCGGGCCCGGTCCGCCATGGACCGCCGCTCCCCCGGCGACAGCTCCAGCACCGCGCGGTCGATCGCGGCGGCGAGGCCGGGCACGTCGCCCGCGGTCACGATGATCGCCGTGCCGCCGACCGCCTCGCCGGTGCCGCCGGTGATCGTGGTGATCACCGGACCGCCGCCCGCGAGCATCTTCTCCGCCAACGCGATCCCGAACGTCTCCACGAAGTCCGGCTCGGGCTTGGTCGGCAACGCGTAGGCGGCGCAGCCGCGCATCAGCAACGGCTTCTCCTCGTCGTCCACGTCGGACAGCAGCAGCACCCGGTCGTCGTCCCGCGTGAGCGCCCGGATCTCCTCCAGCGCCGGACCGTTCCCGGCGACGACGAGCTTGACCCGCGACCGGGCGCGCGTCCGGGTGAACGCCGTCACCAGGTCGTGGACGCCCTTGGCCCGCGCCACGCGGGACAGGAACAGCACGTAACCGTCGCGTTCGAGGCCGCGGCGGGCGAGGGCGGCGTCCACCAGCGCCGGGTCGAGGTCGAGGTAGGCGGACGTGTCGATGGGCGGGTAGCTGACCGTGACCCGGCGACGGCACTCCTCGGCGAGGCGGGTGCCGCAGTGCGCGTCGACGGTCTCGGCGGCGGTGACGATCTCCTGCCGGGTGTAGTCCGACACCGCGATCACCCGGTCGTTGGCCAGGAACGTGGTGAACAGGGCCACCGCCGCACCGAACCGGCCCTCGCGCAGGCAGGACCGGATCACGTTGGTGACGTCCGAGCCGACGGCCTTGGCGATCGTGCGCACGTCGGGCGCGAACCCGGCCGCCCGCGCCGCCGCCACGGCGTCGCCCACGACCCCGGTGTGCGGCGCGAGGTACATCGACAGGCACGTGGTGGGCACCGGCTCGCTGAGCAGTTCGACCAGGCGGCCGGTGAGGCCGGCGACGTAGCGGCCGTCGGGCACGCGGTAGTCGCCGACCGGCTCGGGCCGTTCGACGGTGATGCCGGGGCTGTAGGGCGTGATGCGGTCGAGCGGCTTGAGCGGCAGGCCCGCCGCTTCGAGGGCGGGCAGCGGCCACGTCAGCAGCCGCACGTCGTCGAAGCCGCGGGTCAGGGCGACTTCGGCGAGGTTGCGGGCCTCGCCGGAGTGGCCGCAGATGACCGGGTCGGCGCGGACCACGATGACGAGGCGGCGGTTGGGCGTGCTCATGGGCGTACTCCCGGCGCGGGCGGAGCGGAGGGTGACGGCGGGCGGGCGTCGCTGCCCCACGACGACGGCTCGGGGCCGAGTTCGAGCTGGAGCCGGCCGCCCGCGTGCACGTCGGCGGCACGCAGGTGGGTGACGTCCAGCGGTCGGCCGTTGAGCCGGGCGGACTGCACGTACTGCGGCGGCGGCACGCGTTCCAGGCCGTCGGAGCCGACCGGGGTCTCCCGGTGACCCCTGGTCTCGACCTCGAACGTGCGGTCGCCGACCCGGAGGGTGGCGTGGGCGAACGCGGGCGCGTTGACCAGGAAGAGGTTCTGCCCGGCGACGGGGAACAGCCCCAGGGACGCCCACACGTACCACGAGCTGAGGCCGCCGGAGTCGTCGTTGCCCGGCAGCCCGCCGGGACCGGTGCCGAACTGCCAGGTCAGCGCGGCGTGGACGATCTCGGCGGTGCGGTCGGGCCGGCCCGCGTAGTGGTAGGACCAGGGCGCTTCCATGTCGGGCTCGTTGTTGAGCCCCTCGAACCGGTTCAGCGCGTAGCCCGCCGCCATCTCGGCCGGGTCGGGCCGCCTGCCCGGCTGGGTCACCGGCGGCGCGCCGTAGCCGAAGAACGCGTCGAGCATGGCGACGAACGCGTCGTCGCCGCCGGCCAGCGCGATCCTCCCGGCCATGTCGTGCATGAGCCGGAACGAGTAGTTCCACTTGCCGCCCTCGTAGAACGACGAGTCGTGCAGCAGGCCGGTGGCCGGGTCGAACGCGTTGGTCCACAGCCGGGCGCGGGCGGCGAGGTCGTCGGCGAGCCCGTGGTCGTTGAGGGACCGGGCGACGCCCGCCGTGCAGTGGTAGGCGTAGGCGAGGTCGAGGGTGTGCGAGATCGGGTGCACGACGCCGTGCTCGTAGAAGTCCTCGCCGTACAGCCGGCGCAGGTCGGCGTCCATGTGGGCGAGCGCCCAGGGCCAGTCCAGGTCGCCGAGGCCGAGGGCGTGCGCGTCCGCGAGGGCGGTGTGGACCAGCGCACTGGCCTGCCGGAAGAACCGGTCCGCGCCGCGCGCCATCCGGTAGCCGATCGGGAAGTTGCCCTCCTCCTCGCACACCCGCACCAGCGACTCCAGCAGGTCGCCCGCCCGGTCCGGGCAGATCGCGGCGAGCAGGGGCACCTGGGTCTTGTAGATGTCCCACATCGTGCAGATGTCGAACGCGAACGGCCCGGACGTCGGCCAGAACGGGCTCTCGTCGTCGGCGAAGCAGGGTTTGATCAGCGAGTGGTACAGGGCGGTGGCGAACACCTGCCGCCGGGCGGGCGACCCGCCCTCGACCTGGATCCGGTCGACGTGGTCGCGCCACCGCTCCGCGGTCGCGGTCCGGGTGAGGTCGAACGCGGGCGCGCCCTCGCCGCACTCGCGGCGCAGGTTCTCGCGGGCCTGCTCGACGCCGCGCAGGGAGAACCCGATCCGGACCTCGACGGTCTGCCCGGCGCCGGTCGGGCCGAGGAACAGCAGCCCGAACGGGCGCAGCGTGGTCTGGCGGATGCGGTCGAAGTCGAGGCGGGTGCCGCCCTCGATGAGCCGGCGGTCGTGCCAGAGCATCTGCCGCCACCCCGGCGTGTCGACCTCGATGTGCACCGACAGCGGCACGCCCTCCACCACGACCGTGCCCTGGGCGCGGCCGTGGCCGAGGCTCTCCACGTGCGCGCGCAGCGGCACCGTGCGGCCGTGGTCGATGGCCAGCCCGCCGCACGAGAGGTCGACCACGACGCGGGCGGCCCGGTGCTCCGGGAACGTGTACCGGTGGACGGCGACCTTCCGGCCGACCGTGATCTCGCACCGGACGCCGGTGTCGAGCGTGGCCGCGTAGTACCCGGCCTCGGCCTCCTCGTCGTGCAGCGGCCATGCCTCGCCGAGCGCGTCGAGCTGCTGCACCATCGGGGTCACCCGGACGTAGTTGTAGTACTTGCGGATCGCGCCGGTGCCGGACTGCTGGAAGTGGGTGAAGCCCGACGCCAGGGGCCGGTCGAACATCCGGTCCGGCAGGCCCTCGGTGTTCTTCGTGTAGAGGCCGTAGCCGGTCGGGTAGGCGCCGGAGTAGGCGCAGGCGGACACCATCCCGAGCGGTGAGGTCGCGCCCGGGTGGGTGTTGCCGATCTGCGCTTTCGGCCACCACCAAGTGGCCGCGAGACCCTGCGCGGCGGGCAGGGAGGTCGCGGCCGTTCCGATGAAGGGATCAATCTCGTCGAGGATGGGACGACTGTAGGGCGGCGTGGCGCCGGCGGTGGTTTCCGCGCGGTGACCGTTCGTTGCGAACGCGGAACAGGACGGCAAAGTGCGCGGTGCCGTCGACGCGGACCGGCCTCATCCGCGTTCGGCGTGCTCCGGGAGGCGGCGGGCCACCTCGTCCGGGGACGGCATCCGGGCGATCTCCTCGGCGACGGCGCGGGCGGCGTCGGCGTGCCCGCCGTCGCGCAGGAGGGTGCGCACGTGCTCGGCGACGCCTTCCGGGGTCACCTCGTCGGGGAGCAGCCGCAGCCCGGCCCCGGCGGCGCGGACGGCGTCGGCGTTGGCGAACTGGTCCGCGCCCCGGGGCAGCAGCAGCTGCGGCGCGCCGACGGCGAGCGCGCCGAGCGTGGTGCCGCTGCCGCCGTGGTGCACCACCACGTCGACGTGCGGCAGCAGGTCCGCCTGCGGCACCCAGGCGTGCACGGTGACGTTGTCGGGCACGTCGCCCAGGTCCCCGGGCCGCACCCGGCCGGTGGCGACGACGACGTGCGCGTCCAGCGCGGCGAGGCCCTTGACGGCCGTGGTCAGCAGTTCGGCGGTGCCGAACGCGGTGCCGAGGGTCAGGTAGACCAGCGGCCGGGAGGTGCGGCGGACGTGCCACCCGGGCGGTGCGGGCGGGCCGGTGAACGGGACGGGGCGCAGTTCGAGGCGGTCGGCCGCGGCCAGAAAGTCCGGGTCCTGCAACGAGGGCGGGCAGATGTCGACGTGCGGCGGGCCGGGGACGGCGGGCCGTTCGAGGCCGATGCCGGCCGGGAAGAGGCGGCCGAACCCGTGCCAGAGGCCGGGGACGCCGGCGCGCCGTGCGGCGGTCGCGGCGCCGGGCACGCCCCAGCCGTGCACCACGAGGTCGGGCCGCAGCCGGGCCAGTTCCGGTTCGAGGTCTTCGGCGTACAGCTCGTAGAAGGCGTCCGCGGGCCGGAACGGTCGCAGCCCGTGCGCGGCGAGCGGCGCGTGGACCTCCTCGCCGACGGCGAAGTGCACCTCGTGGCCGGCGTCGCGGGCGGCGATCGCCAGGGGGACCATCGGGTAGGTGTGCCCCGCGGAGGCGAGGGCGGCGAAGAGCACGCGCATGGCGGCAACCTACGCGGTGCCCGGTCGGGCCGATCGACCAGCACCGCCCCATCGGGCGTTGGGCCGGGCGGACACCGGCGCCCGGCCGAACGGTGGCGGGCCGGCCTGCCGGCGGCGGCAGCGGGTTTCGAAAAGTCTCGATAAGCATTGCGGGGCACGGCGGGGCGGCCCGATGGTTCCGGGGTACGTGCCGGAAGGGGGTTTCGACCGTGCGACAGCTCTGGTCCGCGTTGGTGACCGTGACCGCCGCGTCCCTCACCGCGGCGGTGATGCTGGTCCCGGCCCGCCCGGCCGCCGCCGACCCGCCGGCCGCGACGCTCGCCGAGGCCGCGCACCGCACCGGGCGGCACTTCGGCGTGGGCGTCAGCGGGCACAAGCTGGCCGACCCGGTCTACGTCGGGATCGTCGACCGCGAGTTCGACGGCCTGACGCCGGAGAACGAGCTGAAGCTGGACGCCACGGAACCGCTCCAGGGCCGCTTCTCGTTCGCCGCGGGCGACCGGGTCGTGGACCACGCGGAGGCGCGCGGGCAGCGGGTGCGGGGCCAGACGCTGCTCTGGCACGCGGCGCAGCCGTCGTGGCTGGTGAACCTGCGCGGCGCGGCGTTGCGGCAGGCCATGCTCGACCACGTCACCCAGGTGGTGGCGCACTACCGGGGCCGGGTGGCCGCGTGGGACGTGGTCGGCGAGGCGTTCGCCGACGGGACGTCCGGCGCGCGGCGCGACTCGAACTTCCAGCGCACCGGTGACGACTGGATCGAGGCGGCGTTCCGCGCGGCGCGGGCGGCCGACCCGGACGCGAAGCTCTGCTACAACGACTACAACGTCGAGAACTGGTCGCACGCCAAGACGCAGGCGGTGCACCGGATGGTGCGCGACTTCCGCTCGCGCGGCGTGCCGATCGACTGCGTCGGGCTCCAGTCGCACTTCACCGCCTACCACCCCGTGCCGGCCGACTTCGCCGCCACGCTGCGGGCGTTCGCCGACCTGGGCGTGGACGTGGAGCTGACCGAGCTGGACGTCGAGGGCTCCGGCGCGGCCCAGGCCGACGCGTACCGGCGGGCCGTGCGGGCGTGCCTGGAGGTGAGCCGCTGCACCGGGATCACGGTGTGGGGCGTCCGCGACAGCGACTCGTGGCGCTCCTCGGGCACGCCGCTGCTGTTCGACTCGACCGGCGCGAGGAAACCGGCCTACACCGCCGTCCTGGACACGCTCAACCGCTTCCCCGCGACACGCCACGTCCCCGTCCGCTGACGGTCCCCCGGGTGGGTGGCCCCGACGTGAGGCCACCCATCCCAGGAGCGCGCTGCGCGCCGTCCGGGACACGCGAATCGGGAAGAACTCGCCAGGTCGGAGACCCGACTCACCACATCGCGCACCCGAGCACCGCGGCGGAGGTGGCGACACCACGCCCGCCCGATCACGGAGCGCTGCCCGTTCCGGTGCGCCCCACCCGGACCGTCACCGGTTCAGCAGTTTCTCCACCGCGTCCGCCGCCATCGGCGCGCCGCCGCTCGACCGGACCACCTCCCGCATCCGCTCGACCGCCGCCCGGTGCCCGGCCGCCGCCGCGACGGCCGACCGCAGGCCCTCGGGGGTCTGGTCCTCCAGCGTCACGCCGAGGCCCAGCTCGGCCGCCCGCGCGGCGATCGCGCGCTGCTCCGGGATCTGCGGCACGGTCACGAACGGCACGCCGTGGTACAGCGACTCCATGATCGAGTTCATGCCCGCGTGGCTCAGGAACACCGCCGCGTGCCGCAGCACGGCCACCTGCGGCACGCGGGGCGCGACCGCGAAGTTGCCCGGCAGCGGGCCGAGCAGTGCCGGGTCGAGGTCGCCGATCGGCATGACGACCTCCCACGGCCCGTCGGCGAACGCCTCGACGCACGCCCGGTAGAAGTCGGGCCGGGTGTTGAAGACCGTGCCCAGCGAGATGAGCAGCACCGGCGCGCCGGTCCGGGGCGACCACCGCTCGGCCTCCTGCCAGCTGCCCAGGGACGGCCCCACGAAGTGGAACCGGTCGTCGAACGTCTCGGCGGACAGCTGGAACGACCGGGGGATGAACACGACGCTCGTCGGCGCGACGTGGCCGAACATCAGGTTCGGGTCCTCCAGGAAGGTGAACCCGGAGGCGAAGCGCGCCATCCGCGCGATCGCGGACACGAGCTTCGGGTGCCCGTGGTCGAACGTCGGCGGCAGGTAGACCTGCGTGGCGGAGAACCGCTCGTTCTCGGCGAACGTCGGCACCAGCGCCACCTCGGGCACGGCCAGCAGGTTGGCCAGCATCCGGCCGGTGAACGTCACCGAGTCGTAGCACACCACGTCGGGCACGTCGGCCTCGAAGTGCGCGGCCAGCACGGGGAACGACACCTCGGCGTCGTCCAGGAAGTGCTCCAGGGTCACGGCGAGCTGGTCGGCGGTGAACTCGCCCCGCGCGTCCAGGTCGGGCGGCAGCTCCGACGGCAGCACGACCGGCGTCGCGCCCGCCCGCGCCGCGCCGTCCGCGGTGGCGGGCCCGGTGGCGTAGCTGACCCGGTGCCCGCGCCGGACCAGCTCCTCCACCATCGGCAGGGTGGGGTTGACGTGCCCCGCGGCGGGTGCGCTGACGAACGCGAAGTGCGCCATCTCAGTCTTCCTCCAGCACGACGGGCAGGGTCCGGTGACCGTTGGTGAAGAACGACCCCAACGGTTCCAGCTCCGCCGACGGCACGGCGAGCCGAAGGTTCGGGAACCGCCCGAACAGCGCACGCAGCGCGACCGTCGCCTCCAGCCGGGCCAGCGGCGAGCCGAGGCAGTGGTGCACGCCGTGGCCGAAGGCGAGGTGGTCGCGGCGGGACGGGCGGGTGATGTCGAACTCCTCGGCGGTCGCGCCGTGCCGGGCGGGGTCGCGGCCGGCCGCGCCGAACGACACCAGGATCGCGTCGCCCTTGGCGATCGTGACGCCGTCCACCTCGACGTCCTCGACCGCGTACCGCAGGGGCAGGTTCGGCACCGGCGCCTGCCAGCGCAGCGTCTCGTCCACCACGTCGTCCCACGTGCTCGACCCGGACGTGACGAGGCCGAGCTGGGACGGGTGCGTGGCCAGCGCGTGGACCGCGCTGTCGAGCAGGTTGACCGTGGTCTCGAAGCCCGCGGTGATGGTGAGCAGCAGCGTGTCCAGCAGCTCCTGCTCGCCCAGCCGCGAGCCGTCCTCCTGCCGGGCCGCGATGAGGTCGGTGGTCAGGTCGTCGCCCGGTTCGGCGCGCTTGGCGGCCACCAGGTTCTTCAGCATCAGGTACAGCTCCGCGGACGCGCCCTGCACGCCGTCCGGGTCGGCGTCGAGGCTGAACACGGCCTCCACCAGGCGGCGCAGGTCGGCCCCGGTGCGCTCGGACAACCCGAACAGGCCGCTGATCACCCGGATGGGGAGCGGGAACGCGAACTCGGCGCGCAGGTCCACCACCCGGCCGCGCGGCACGGCGGCCAGCCGGGAGAGCAGGTCGGCGGTGATCTCCTCGACGCGCGGGCGCATGGCGTCGATGCGGCGCGCGGTGAACGCCTTGGCCACGAGCCTGCGCAGCCGGGCGTGGTCCTCGCCGTAGGCGGTGAACATGTTCTTCATCGCCACCCACATGATCAGCGGCCAGTCCGGCGGGATCTCGCCGTTGCGCCACGCGGGCCAGTGGCGGTTGGCGTCCTTGGACACGGCCGGGTCGAGCAGCAGCTTCTTGACCGCGTCGTGGCCGGTGACCGCCCACGCGCCCACGCCGCCGGGCAGCTGGACGGGGGTGGCCGGGCCGCGTTCGCGCAGCCGGGCCGCCTCGCCGAAGAGGTCGCTCCCGGACGGGTCGATGGCGTACCGCTCGACGGCCGGGACCGCGACCGACTCCGTGACGAACGTGGTACCGCGGGTGGGCGGTTCGGTGACCTCCAGCAGGGCGGCGGTGAACCGCGAGCCCATGCCCAGGCCGATCACCATGATCGTGTCGCCCGGCGCCGTCGCCGGGTCGTTGAGCAGGTGGTCCACGCCGAGGAGCTGGTCGCACGGGCCGACGTGCCCCAGCTCGCGCAGGAACGGCCAGGTGGTGCGGTCCAGGTCGATGCCGAGCGGTTCCAGCACGACCACCTGCAGCTGCGCCAGGCCCAGGCCGGTGACCACGAACCGGGTCACGTCGGCGACCGCGACGTTGGCCTCCTTGGCGGCCTGCTCGACCGCGCCGACCAGCGCCTCGCTCATCAGGGTCAGGTAGGGCGCGAGACCGGTGACCTCGATCGGCGTGCGGTTGCGGTGCCCGAGCGGGTCCGGGATGGAGGGGGTGGCGAGCACCTCCATCTGGGTGGCGGAGCTGTTCGCGGTGGCGACCAGGCGGGCCCGGCCGCCGTCGCGGGTGAGCACGGCCGACGCCGCGCCGTCGGCGAGGAAGATGCCGACCGTGGGCTGCCACCGCTCCCAGCGCGGCGGCAGGAACCGGGCGGTCGCGGTGACGAGGGTGGCGGTGGCGTTCCGGTCGGCCACCAGGTGGGCGGCGGCGGCCTGGAGCGCGGCGGAGCCGCCGTTGCTGGTCGCCTCGACCTCGTAGACCAGCGCGTGGCCGAGGCCCAGGACGCGCTGGAGGTGGCACGAGGACGCCATGTGGTCCTGGTGGTCCATCTGGGCGTAGGCGGCCATCGCGATGTCGGCGCCGGTCAGCCCGGCCTGCCGCAGCGCGCCGATCGCCGCCCGCACCGCCATGGCGTGCTCGGTGACGTCGTCGGACCGGGTGAACGAGGTGAAGTCGGACAGCGCGAGCAGCCGCCGCATGGTGTCGGTGTCGGGCACGGCGTCCGTCGCCTGCGTGCGCGGCGGCAGGTACCGGCCGGTGCCGCCGATGAACACGTCATCCCAGATCATGGACGTCCCTTTCCCTGAGTTCGGACAGCCCGGCCCCGTACCCGCGGAAGTCCGTGAGCCAGCTGCTGATCGCGAGCGCGGTGGCGGCGGAGTGCTGTTCCAGCACGGTGAAGTGGTCGCCCGCGACCACGACGGACTCCCGCCCGGACGGCGGGCGCTCGGTCGCGGTGCCGACGTGCAGCACCGGCGCGGAGGTCGGCGCGGGCGTCCACCCGCGGGCCAGGTCGAGGTAGCGGCCCATGGCGAGCAGCCGGTCGTCGTCGACGGGGTGGACCTGGTGCCCGGCGTCGAGCACCCCCGGCAGCACCGGTCCCGGGTCGTCCAGCGGGGTGATGAGCACGACCGCGGCCGGGGTCACGCCGCCCGCTTCGAGGCGGGCGGCGACGGCGCGGGCCAGCCACGCGCCGACCGACCGGCCGACCAGCGCGAACTCGCCGCCGCCCGCCCCGGCGACCGCGTCGGCCAGCGCGTCGACGAGCGCTTCGGCGCCGGCGGGCAGGGGGCCGCCCGCGAACCCGGGCAGCGGCACGGCGGTCACGTCGCGCATCGCCTCCAGGGCGGCGGCGAACCTCGCGTACTCGTCCACGCCGGTGAACGCGAGCGCCGACGGCAGGCAGACCAGCGACGGCGGCACGAACCCGGTGGTGAGCGCGACCGGCGCGGCCTCGGGCCGGTCGGTGAGCGCGCCCAGGCGGGCCGCGGTGGCGAGCAGGTCGAGCCCGTCGGCGGTGCGGTCGGCGTCGATCGCCTTGCGCAGCAGGGTTTCCACCGGTCCGACGTCGCGGTTGGCGGCGCCGCGCAACCGGCCGTAGAGGTGGTTGACGAGCTGGGCGGGGGTCGGGAAGTCGAACACGGCGGTCGCGGACAGCCGCAGGCCGGTGGCCGCGTTGAGCCGGTTGCGCAGCTCGATCCCGGTCAGCGAGTCGACGCCGTGGTCGCGGAACGCCTGCTGCGGGTCGGCGGTGAGCGGCGTGGTGTGGCCGAGGACGGCCGCGCTGTGCGCGTTGACCACCTCCAGCAGCAGGGCGCGCTGCTCCGGTTCGGCCAGCCCTGCCAGCCGGCCGAGCAGGTCGGCCGGCGTGACCGCCGGGGCCTGCGCGCGCCGCTGCTGGCCGTGGCCGCGCAGCAGCGGCGTCCGTGCCGCGGCCGGGTCGAGGTGCGCGGGCACCAGGACGGGCGAGCCGGTGGCCAGGCCGACGTCGAGCAGGGCCAGCGCCCGGTCGGTGGGCAGCGCGATCAGCCCGGCGCGGGCCAGCCGCAGCCGGTCGGCCTCGGTGAGGTGACCGGTGATGCCGCTCTCCCGCGCCCACTGGCCCCAGGCCAGCGACACGGCGGGCAGGCCGAGGGCGTGCCGGTGGCGGGCCAGGGCGTCGAGGAATGCGTTGGCCGCCGCGTAGTTGGCCTGGCCGGGGCTGCCCAGCACGCCCGCGGCGGAGGAGAACAGCACGAACGCGTCCAGGTCGCGGGTCAGCTCGTGCAGGTGCCACGCCGCGTCCGCCTTGGGCCGCAGCACGGCGTCCACCTGCTCCGGGGTCAGGGACTCGACCACGGCGTCGGCCACGGTCCCCGCCGTGTGCACGACGACCCGCAGGTCGTCGATCGTGGCGAGAAGCCCGGCCAGGGCGTCCCGGTCGGCGACGTCGCACGCGGCCGCGGTGACGGTCGCGCCGAGCCCGGCCAGCTCGGCCACCAGCTCGTCCGCGCCGGGCGTGGCGGGTCCGCGCCGGCCGACCAGCACGACGTGCCGCACGCCGTGTTCGGCGACGAGGTGGCGTGCGGTGAGGCCGCCCAGGACGCCGAACCCGCCGGTGATCAGGGCGGTGCCGCGCAGCGGTTGCGGCGTGGCGTCCTGCGCGGCCTTGGTGAGCCTGGCGGCCAGGAGCGCGCCGTCGCGCAGCAGCACTTGGGGTTCCGCTTGGGCGAACGCGGCGCGCACGGCGGTCGGGAGCGCCTGCCGGGACGCGTCCGTGCCGTCGTGGTCGACCAGCAGGAACCGGTCGGGGTGCTCGGCCTGCGCGCTGCGCACCAGGCCCCAGGCCGCCGCCGACGCGAGGTCCGTCCCCGTCGCGCCCCGGGTGACGAACACCAGCCGGGTGTCGTCGGCCAGCGCCCGCCGCACGTCGTGGAGCACCTGGCGGGTGAGCGCGTGTGCCTGCTCGACCGGGTTCCCGCCGCCGGGGGCGAGTTCGCGGACCTCCGCGGTCACGTCCGGGGCGTCGGGGGTCGGCAGCGGCGTCCAGTCGAGGGTGAACAGGGAGTCGGGGTGCCGGGTGGCGGTGAGGCCGCCGAGTTCGACGGGGCGCAGCACGAGCGAGTCGATGTCGGCCACCGGGCCGCCGGCGGTGTCGGTGACGCGGACCGCGTACGTGTCCGGCGCGGTGGGCGTCAGCACGACCCGCAGGGTGGCGGCGGCGCCGGTGATCGACACGCCGGCGAACGAGAACGGCAGCCTGGCCAGGCCCTGGCCCGGCCCGTCGACCTCGGCGGTGATGCCGGTGAGCAGGGTGAGCGGCTGGATCGCCGCGTCCAGCAGGGCCGGGTGGACGCCGTAGCCGGTGAGGCCGGAGGCGTCGGCGGGGAACGCGACCTCGGCGTGCAGCTCGTCGCCGTGCCGCCAGATCGCGCGCAGGCCCTGGAAGGTGGGGCCGTAGTCGTAGCCCGCGTCGGCGAGCGTCTCGTACAGGGTGGTGGTGTCCATCGGCGTCGCGCCGGCGGGCGGCCAGGTCGTGGCCGGGCGGGTCGGCGGGGTGGCCGGTCCGGGGAGCAGTGCCCCGGTGGCGTGGCGGGTCCAGTCGTCCGGGTCGGCGGTGGTGCGGGAGTGGAGGGTGACGGTGCGTCGGCCGGTGTCGTCGGGCGCGCCGACCGCGACCTGGACGTGCACGGTGTCGTGCAGCGGCAGCGGTGCTTCCAGCACGAGTTCGGCCAGCACGGCGCAGCCGACGTGACCTCCTGCCCGCAGGGCGAGTTCCACGAACCCGGTGGCGGGCAGCAGCGGCGCGGTCAGGACGGTGTGCTCGGCCAGCCACGGGTGGGCGGTCGGCGACAGCACACCGGTGAGCACCGCGCCCTGCCCGTCGGGCAGCGTCACGGACGCCCGCAGCAGCGGGTGGTCCACCACGTCCAGGCCCGCGCCCGTCACGTCGGCCCGGGCGGCGGGCACGAGCCAGTACCGTTCCCGCTGGAACGGGTAGGTGGGCAGGTCGAGGTGGGCCCGCGGCGCCGGCGGCCGCCACTCCCCGCCCTCGACCCACAGCTTGCCGAGTGCGGCGAGGAGTCGTTCGGGCTCGTCGTGGTCGCGGCGCATCACACCGTTCGGCACGAGCGTGGGGTGCGGCCCGATCTCCAGGAACCGCGTCACCCCGTTGGCCCGCAACCACTCCACCGCGTCGCCGAACCGCACCGCGTCCCGCGCCTGACGCACCCAGTACGCCGCGTCCAACACCACACCCGCGGAAGGGTCCCCCACCAGGGGATCCCTGTTCTTCACACTACCCGACCCCACCGACAAAACCGACGACACGAACGGGATCTGTGGACGGTTGAACGACAAGCCCTCCACCACCCGCGCGAACTCGCCCAGCATCGGCTCCATGTGAGCCGAGTGGAACGCGTGGCTCACCGCCAACCGCCGCGTCTCCCGACCCCGTTCCCGCCACTGCTCGGCCAACCGCAGCACCGCGTCCTCGTCACCGGACACCACGACCGACTCCGGACCGTTGACGGCCGCGATCTCCACCCCGTCGGTGAGCACGATCTCCGCCTCGGCCGCCCGGATCGACACCATCGCCCCACCGGCCGGCAACTCCTGCATCAACCGACCACGTGCCACCACCAACGCACACGCGTCCTCCAGCGACAACACACCCGCCACGTGCGCGGCAGCGACCTCCCCCACCGAATGCCCCACCACGTAGTCAGGGGTCAAGCCCATCGACTCCACCAGCCGGTACAAGGCGACCTCGACCGCGAACAACGCAGGCTGCGTGAACCGGGTCTCGTCCAGATCCACGTCCCACAACGACACACCGAGCAGCCCGCACACCTCGTCCAACACACGAGCGAACACCGGGAACGCCTCAGCCAGCCGCTCCCCCATGCCACGCCACTGCGAACCCTGCCCCGAGAACACGAACGCGGTCTTGCCCTGCTCCGCCTTCACGATCGGAGCGGCCGCCAGCGCGTCGAGGTCGGCGAGCAGCGTCGCCGGGTCGGTCAGGGCCACGCGGTAGGGGAACCGGGCACGTCCCGCCAACACCGCGCCGACCGCCGGGTCGCCGGCGAACTCGCGCAACCGGACCGCCTGCGCCCGCAACGCCTCCGGCGACCGCGCCGACAGCAGCCAGGGCATGTGGTCCACGACCTCGACCGGGTCCGCGTCGGGGGACTCTTCGAGGATCAGGTGCGCGTTGGTGCCGCTGATCCCGAACGCGGACACGCCGGCCCGGCGCGGCCGGTCCCGCCCCGGCCACGGCCGGGCCTCGGTGAGCAGGTCGATCCGGCCCCGCTCCCACTCGACGTGCGGGGTCGGCTCGTCCACGTGCAGGGTCTTGGGCAGCACGCCGTGCCGCAGGGCCTCGACCATCTTGATGACGCCCGCGACACCGGCGGCGGCCTGGGTGTGGCCGAGGTTCGACTTCACCGACCCCAACCACAACGGCTCCGAACGATCCTGCCCGTACGTCGCCAACAACGCCTGCGCCTCAATGGGATCGCCCAACGTCGTACCCGTGCCGTGGGCTTCGACCGCGTCCACATCGGACGGTGACAAACCCGCGTTCGCCAACGCCTGCCGGATCACCCGCTCCTGCGACGGACCATTAGGCGCGGTCAACCCGTTCGACGCGCCGTCCTGGTTCACCGCCGACCCGGCCACCACCGCCAACACCCGATGACCCCGCCGCCGCGCATCCGACAACCGCTCCAACAAGACCAACCCCGCGCCCTCGCCCCAGCTGGTGCCGTCGGCCGCCGCGGCGAAGGACTTGGAGCGGCCGTCGGCGGCCAGGCCGTGCTGCCGGGAGAACTCCACGAAGCTCGCCGGGGTGGCCATCACCGTGACGCCGCCGGCCAACGCCAGGTCGCACTCACCCGACCGCAACGCCTGCGCCGCCAGGTGAATCGCCACCAACGACGACGAACACGCCGTGTCCACCGACACCGCCGGACCCTCCAACCCCAACAGGTACGACACCCGACCCGACGTCACACTCGTCGCCGTCCCCGTCGCCAGGTACCCCTCGACGTCCCGGGACACCTGGTCCACGCCACCCGCGTACCCGGACGCCCAGATGCCGGTGAACACCCCCGTCCGACTGCCCTGCAACGACGTCGGGTCGATACCCGCGTGCTCGAACACCTCCCACGCGGTCTCCAGCACCAGGCGTTGCTGCGGGTCCATCGCCACGGCCTCGCGGGGCGAGATGCCGAAGAACGCCGCGTCGAACCCGCCCACGTCGGCCAGGAACCCGCCGGACCGGGTGTAGGTGGTGCCGGGGCCGCCGTCCGGGTCGTAGAGCCCGGCCACGTCCCAGCCCCGGTCGGTCGGGAAGTCGCCGATCGCGTCCACACCCTCCGCGACCAACCGCCACAGGTCGGCGGCCGAACCCACCCCGCCCGGGAACCGGCAGCCGGTGCCGACGATCACGACCGGGTCGTCGGTGACCGCCGCGGCGACCGGCGCTTCGGCCCGGCGCACCGCGCCGAGCAGGACTTCCCGCAGGTGGTCGGCGAGCCTGGCGGGCGTGGGGTGGTCGAACGTCATGGTCGGCGACAGCCGCGCGCCGACCGCCGCGGCGAGCCGGTTGCGCAGCTCCACCGCCGTCAGCGAGTCGAACCCGAGGTCCTTGAACGCCCGGTCCGGGTCGACGGTGTCCGTGCGGCCCAGCACGGCCGCGCTGTGCGTGGTGACCAGCTCCAGCAACGCCACGCGCTGCTCGGCTTCGGGCAGGGAGGCCAACCCTCCCACCACGCCCGGCGTGCGGGCCGGTCGACGGCGGGTCAGGGCACGCAGCACCGGCCGGTCGCCCAGGGCCGACACGCGCAGGCCGGCGGCCACGAGCGTCGGCTCGGGCGAGGTGAGGGCGGCGTCGAAGAGGGCCAGGCCGTGCTCCGTGCCCAGCGGCACGACGCCCGACCGCGCCAGCCGGCGCCGGTCGGTGGCGTCGAGGTGCCCGGTCAGGCCACTGGCCTGCGCCCACTGACCCCACGCCACGGACACGGCGGGCAGGCCCTGCCGGTGGCGGTGTTCGGCCAGGGCGTCGAGCGTGGCGTTGGCGGCCGCGTAGTTGCCCTGCCCGGCGCTGCCGAGGACCCCGGCGGCCGAGGAGAACAGCACGAACGCGCTCAGGTCGAGGTGCCGGGTCAGCTCGTGCAGGTGCCGGGCCGCGTCCGCCTTCGGCGCGCGCACGGCGGCGAGCCGTTCCGGGGTCAGCGACGCGATCACGCCGTCGTCCAGCGCGCCGGCCGCGTGGACCACGGCGGTGAGGTCGGGGATGCCGGCCAGGAGCCGGGCCAGCGCCTCGCGGTCGCCGACGTCGCACGCGACCACCGTGACGTCCGCCCGGCCCGCGAGTTCCGCGCGCAGGTCGGGCGCGTCGCCGGACCGGCTCGCCAGCACGAGCTTGCGCACGCCGTGCGCGGTGGCGAGGTGCCGGGCGACCAGCGTGCCGAGCGCGCCGGTGCCGCCGGTGACGAGGACCGTGCCGTCCGGGTCGAGCGGGACGGGCACGGTCAGCACGACCTTGCCGACGTGCCCGGCCTGGCTCACGTGCCGGAACGCGGCACGGGCGCGCCGGACGTCCCACGCGGTGACCGGCGGCACCCGCAGTTCGCCCGCCGCGAGCAGCCGCACGACCTCCGCCAGCACCTCGCCGAGCCGCGCGGGTCCGGCCTCGGCGAGGTCGAACGCCCGGTAGCCGGGCACGTCGCGCACGTCGGCCTTGCCCATGTCGACGAACCGGCCGCCGTCGGCCAGCAGCCGCAGCGACGCGTCGGTGAACTCGCCGGTCAACGAGTGCAGCACCACGTCGACCTCGGGGAAGCGGTGCTCGAACTCCAGCGTCCGGGACGAGGCGATGTGGTCGTCGGGCAGGCCCAGGTCCCGCAGCACGGGCCACTTGCCGGGGCTCGCGGTGGCGAAGACCTCCGCGCCGGCCCGGCGGGCGAGCTGGATCGCGGCCGTGCCGACGCCGCCCGCGCCGGAGTGGACCAGCACCCGGTCGCCCGCCCGGAGCCGGCCCAGGTCGAACAGGCCGTACCAGGCGGTGAGGAACGCGACCGGCACGGCGGCGGCCCGGCTGAACGCCCACCCGTCGGGCATCGGGACGAGCACCCGGTGGTCGGCCACCGCCGTGGGGCCGAACGCGCCGGACAGCAGGCCGAGGACCCGGTCCCCGGGCCGGAACCCGGTGACCTCCGAGCCGACCTCGGTGACCACGCCCGCGCCCTCGCTGCCCAGCGCGGCCGGCGCCGGGTAGACGCCGAGGGCGATCAGGACGTCGCGGAAGTTCAGGCCCGCCGCGCGCACCGCGACCCGCACCTCGTGCGGCCGCAACGGCGTCGCCGGGGCCTCGGTGAACGTCAGGTCGTCCAGGTTCCCGGTGCCGGGGTCGGTCACCGTGCCGGTGACGGCCGGGTGCGCGGCGGTGCGGACGAGCCGCGGCACGTGCACCACGCCGCCGCGGATCGCGACCTGGTCCTCGCCGTCCGGCACGACGGGCGGCGAGTCGTCGGTGTCCACCAGGACCAGGCGGTCGGGGTGCTCGGCCTGCGCCGCGCGGACCAGGCCCCACACGGCGGCGGCGTCGAGGTCGTCCACCCGGTCGCCGGGCGTCGCGGCCACGGCGTTGCGGGTGTGCACGACCAGGCGCGTGTCGCCGTCCTCGGCGAGGAACCGCTGGAGCACCGCCAGGGCCTCCTCGGCCGACGCCGGCGTCACGACCCGGTCGGGGGTGACCGCCTCGCCGTCGCGTCGGATCCAGTCGAGCCTGAACAACGCGTCGTCGGCCGGCCGGGTCATCGGGCGGGTGGTGAGCGAGCCGATGGTGGCGACGGGCGTGCCGGACTCGTCGGCGAGGGCCACGGCGTAGCCGTCGGCGGCCGTGCCGGACAGCCTGACCCTGGCGGTGGTCGCGCGGGGGCGGTGGACCGCGATCCCGGTCAGGGTGAACGGCAGCCGCACCTCGTCCCCACCGCCCGCGAGCAGCGCCAGCGGTTGCAGCGCCGCGTCGAGCAGCGCGGGGTGCGCGCCGTAGCGGTGGTCGGCGGTGTCGTCCACCGCGACCTCGGCGAACACCTCGCCGCCCGACCGCCACACCGCGCGCACGCCCTGGAACGCGGGGCCGTGCTCGTAGCCCGCGCCGGCCAGCGCGTCGTACAGGTCGCGCACGGCGACCGGCAGCGCGCCGGCCGGTGGCCAGGCGGTGGGGAACCCGGGCGGGACGACGGGGTCGGCGGCGAGCGTGCCGGTGGCGTGCCGGACCCATTCGTCCTGCGCCCGCGACCGGACCTCGACCGGGTGACGGCCGGTGTCGTCGGGCGCGCCCACCACGACCTGCACCCGCACCGGGCCGTCGAGCACCAGGGGCGATTCGAGGACGACCTCCTCGACCGCCGGGCACCCGACCACGCCGGCCGCGTGCGCGACCAGCTCCACGAACGCCGTCGCGGGCAGCAGCACGACGCCGAGCACGGCGTGGTCGGCCAGCCAGGGGTGCGTCGCCGTGGACACGGTGCCGGTCAGCACCACGGCCCGGTCGCCGGGCAGCTCCACGGACGCGCCGAGCAGCGGGTGGTCGACCGGGTCCAGGCCCGCGCCGGTCACGTCGCCCGTGCCGCCGGGCGCGAGCCAGAAGCGCTGCCGCTGGAACGGGTAGGTCGGCAGCCCGGCCGCCGGCGTCGCCGGGACGCCCCAGTCGATGTCCGCGCCGAGCACGAACAGGCGTGCGGCGGCGGCGTGGAAGTCGGCCCGCCCGCCGTGGTCGCGGCGCAGGGTGCCGGTCGCGGCGGCGTCCTGCTCCTCCAGCGCGGGCAGCAGCACGGGGTGCGGACCGACCTCCACGAACACCGGCGAGCCCGCTGCCGCCACCGCGCCGACGACCTGTTCGAACAGCACCGGGGCACGCAGGTTCCGGTACCAGTAGGCGGCGTCCAGCCCGGCGGTGTCGATCACCGTGCCGGTCACCGTGGAGTGGAACGGGATCCGGGCGGTGGCGGGCGCGAGGTCGGCGAGGTCGGTGGTCAACCGGTCGCGGACGGCCTCCACCTGCGCGGAGTGGGCCGCGTAGTCCACCGGCAGCCGGCGGGCCCGCAGGTCGTCGGCCTCGGCCGACGCCAGCAGCTCGTCCAGCGCCCCGGTGTCACCGGAGACGACGACCGAGCCGGGCGCGTTGACCACCGCCACGGTCAACCGGTCGCCCCACCGGGCCAGGTAGGCGGCGGCGTCGGCGGCGGACAGGCCGAGCGACACCATCCCGCCCAGGCCCGAGATCGCGAGGAGGGCCTTGCTCCGCAACGCGACGACCTTCGCGGCGTCCTCCAGCGACAACGCCCCGGCGACGTGGGCGGCGGCGATCTCGCCCTGCGAGTGGCCGACCACGACGTCCGGTTCGACGCCGACCGAGCGCCACAGCCGCGCCAGCGCCACCATCACCGCGAACAGCGCGGGCTGCACCACGTCCACCCGGTCGAGCGACCCGCCGGCCAGCACGTCGACCAGCGACCAGTCGGTGTGCGGCGCGAGGGCGCGGGCGCACTCGTCGATCGCGTCGCGGAAGACCGGCTCCTGCGCGTACAGGTCGCGGCCCATGCCGACCCACTGCGCGCCCTGGCCGGGGAACACGAACACGGTCCGGTCCGGCGTGCCCGCCACCCCGGTGACCACGTCGTCGCCGAGGACGGCCGCGCGGTGGGCGAACCTGGTCCGCCCGGCCAGCGCCCGGCCGATGGCGGCGGGCCGCGGGTGGTCGGCCGCGAACGCGCGCAGCCGCCGGACCTGGTCCCGCAACGCCGGCTCGCTCCGGGCGGACACCAGCCAGGGCAGGTCCGCTCCCCCGGCCGGATCCGGCGCGTCCGGGGCCTGTTCCAGCACCACGTGCGCGTTGGTGCCGCTGATGCCGAACGACGACACCGCGGCCCGCCGGGGCCGTCCGGTGTCCGGCCACGGCACGGCCTCGGTCAGCAGCCGCACCGCGCCGTCGTCCCAGGCCACGTGCGGGGTGGGTTCGGTGATGTGCAGGGTGCGGGGCAGGCGGCCGTGCCGCAGCGCCATCACCGTCTTGATCACACCGGCGACACCCGCC